>NZ_JAQPZO010000005.1:0-203692 GCF_037619445.1 Exiguobacterium sp. USCH10
GAAGGAGCATTCACGATTGAGGAGGGGATGGAATCTGGGCGATACGTCCTCGAATACGTGTATCTGGTGGACGCTCGCTCGAATGATCGAACGGTCTATCGAAATGTAGAAGACACTCAAGGTTTCACGTTACGTTATCCTTCGTCCGACACAGTCAAACCAACCTTCGAAAAAATCGATTCGGCAACACTCGAACTTGATGAAGGTGACTTCCAATCCTTCACCATCTTTGCGTCTGATGACTTGAAGCTAAAGTCAGCCGATGCCACGTTTGTGAACGAGTTCAATGAAACAGTGACATTGTCGAGTACGAATGTCACGACTGATGGGTTTAACATGGAGCTATCTCGTAGCGCATTCCCTAAAGAAGCAGCAACATGGAAACTCCAGTCCTTGCGTATTCAAGATATGAATGCGAATGAAACCATCGTGACAGAAGGGTTATCTTTCACAGTTAAAACGCTCGCTCCAATCACGCCTGTCGATGCTCGCATCGTTAAGTCAAATGAGTCTTGGAGTTACACAACGGTGAACCAGGATATTTACATCATGCCAGGTGCCACATTGACGGTCGGACAAGGAACGGTATTGAACGGCAATGTGTACGTGGGTGGACGATTACGACTGACCGGAGGAGTAAATGTGAAGGGGCAACTTCGCGGCACATACTTCACATTTGGGTACTATACCCCTTCCCAAGATGGAATGGTCGTCATGTCAGGGTCGAACAGTGTCTATTCGATGACTGCGACGAATCAATTATATGATACGTTACCATTCCGACTCGAAAGCACACCTGTATTCGAACAAGACGGACAGGTGTCAGTATTGGGATCATTCATTCCGTTGTCGACGCTCTACTTAAATGGAGAACCACTCCAAACGAAAGCGAACGGGACATTCCGTGTCGAGTTGAAGACTCCGGAAGATCGGACGTTACGTTTCTCGATGACCGATGCTTACGGTAAGATTCACCGATGGTCATATCGAGTGTATAAGACGGACATTCCAGTCGTAACTGCCACACTCGACAGTGGCATCTATTTGAAAGGTCAGACGGTTGGATTGACTGCGACCGATGGAACGATTCATGTCACACGCAACAATCAAGCATCTGTTTATGAAGGTCCCTTCACGCTCAATGAGACCGTGAGCCTCTCTGCTTATGCGAAGGATGAGATTGATCGTACATCTGAGACCGTATCCCGTCGATATGAAATCATGACGATTGATCCTGTGACGAACCGAGATACGTCGATTCAAGGAACGGCAGAACCGGGGACACATGTGACATTGACACTCGGCGCAGACACATCTACAGTGACGACCGATGAAACGGGTCGATTCGTCTTCGACGGCCTACAGTTAACCAATCAATCAACATTCTCAATCCAAGCGACTCACGGGATGCTGGCGAGTGACGTTTGGACGAAGTCAATTCAAGATGTGATTGCACCGATCGTGACAGGTGTGTCACATGACCATTTCTACGCTCAACCTGTCTCGTTCACGTTCAATGAAGGAACAGCGACGATGAATGGCAATGTTGTCACGTCGCCTGTCCGTGTTGAAACGGATGGAACCTATGAGTTAGTGGTTAAGGATGAAGCGAACAATCAGACAACCGTGCGTTTCACGTTGGATCAACAAGCGCCTGTTTTGACGGGAGTGCCGAACGATTTGACCAATCAAATCGTGACACCGACCTTCAATGAAGGAGTAGCGTTGTTGAATGGGAAATCGTTCACGTCAGGTCAATCGATTACGACAGACGGAACGTATACGCTGATTGTTCGAGACAAAGCAGGAAATGAAACGAAGCAATCATTCACGATTGATCGTACCGCGCCTGTCGTCAGCAATATTCAAAACGGATCATTTAACCGAAATATTACTCCAGTCTTTGGAGAAGGTACCGCGACCTTAAACGACAAACCGTTCACGAGTGGGACGGTCGTGTCGGAAGAAGGCGTCTATGAATTAGTGGTCAAGGATGACGCGGAGAACATCACGAAGATCATGTTCACCATCGATAAGACAGCGGTCGAGGTTCAAGGCGTGACAGCTAACGGATACTATCAATCGGCACGTCCGGCCTTCAGCGAAGGAACCGCGACCTTGAACGACAAACCGTTCACTAGTGGGACGCTCGTGGCAGAAGAGGGCATCTATGAACTAGTGGTCAAAGATGACGCGGGGAACGTCACGAAGGTCATGTTCACCATCGATAAAACGGCAGTCGAAGTTCAGGGTGTGACGGCTGATGGATACTATCAATCGGCACGTCCGACCTTCAGCGAAGGAACCGCGACCTTGAACGATAAACCGTTCACGAGTGGGACAGTCGTGTCGGAAGAAGGCGTCTATGAACTAGAGGTCAAGGATAAGGCAGGGAACGTCACAAAAATCACGTTCACTATCGATAAGACAGCAGTCGAGGTTCAAGGTGTGACAGAAGCTGGCACATACCCGTCCGCTCAACCAACATTTAGTGAGGGAGAGGCAACACTGAACGGAAAACCGTTCACATCGGGTCAAGCTATCGCAACCGACGGAAACTATACATTGATCGTCACCGATCGAGCTGGAAATCAGACGGTCGTTCAATTCACGATTGATGCGACACCTCCTGCACTCAGTGGCTTCACGTCAGGAAAAGTCGCCTATCGAGAAGTGAAACCAACCTTTACAGAAGGGACGGCGACATTGAACGGGAAGCCATTCCTTTCCGGGACAACGATTGCCACAGCAGGGAAGTATACGTTGGAGATTACAGATGAGCATGGGAACAAGCGGAGCGAAACGTTTACGATTGATCGCACCTCTCCAGTCGTGACTGGGGTGACGCATCGCCAATTGACGAATAAAGACCTCGTCATCAAGTTCAATGAAGGAACGGCGACATTGAACGGGGAACGGATCGCTAATCAGACGAAAGTAAATACTTCTGGAGCTTATACACTCCGTGTGACGGATGCCGCTGGGAACATCACACAACTTACATTCACCATCGATAAGAAAGCACCTGCTCGTCCGACTCTACTCACGCTCACGAACAAATCGACTCGCGTGACGGGGAAAGCGGAAAAGGGAGCAATGGTGTACATTTACTACAACAACCGCACGTATAAAGCGAAAGCAAGCAGTACGGGTGTGTATCGCTACGATATAAAGACGACAAAAGTCGGTGTAACCGTATCGGTTCGTGCGTTAGACGCCGCCGGCAACCTTTCGCCAATCACGTCACTACGTGTCCTCAACACGTTCCGTACGTTTTCTGTCAACTCGATCCGGGCGAGTCAGACTTACGTGACGGGTAAAGGGAACAAAGGGGCGACGGTTCAGGCATTTGTCGGGACGAAAGCCATCAGCAAGACGGCTAAAGTTGATTCCCGAGGAAATTATAAACTAGTGATTCCCCGTCAGAAATCAGGTGTGACGGTCACAGTGAAGATGAAACAGAGTGGGTATCAAGATCTGAAGGAGACGACAAAAGTCGTCCGCTAACCGAGGAGCATCCTATCATGATGATGGGGTGCTTTTCTATTTTTATACATATAAATCTTTTTATTGGTTTATAATGACAATTGAAGAGACTAGTGGTGTGAGGGTGAATGTATGAGTCCTGTAATGATTGGAACGGCTTTATTGTTGATTTGTTTACCTTTGGGTTGTCTGTTAGGAGTGCGCGCCTTTCAGATGTTTCGGATTCACACGCGCTTACGTGCCGGCTTGTTTTCAGTCCGTCATGCGTTACGTGCTGCGAAACATCACCCTGGTCGTCAGTTTGACATACTCGATCCCATCTATCGAGGTGTCGTCTTTCAGCTCAACGGAAGGAACTTGATGAATCGCCACCAGCTCGAGCAAGCCGTCAATGATGAGCTGAATCGTGTGTTGAAATATGGATGGTTGTCTTCTTTGGCTCTTGTCGGAAGATGGGCACTTGCGATGATCTTTTTCGGGATTGCTGGTGTGAGTGGGAATATCGTCACGCAAGAAACGAAGTCTTTTGACGTGGTGAACTGGTTTGGTCCACAACACGTCGAGAGTGAGACAACCGTTCTCGGTAAGACGTTCAAACTCCCATACGAGATTGATTCAGCTGAAACGCTCGGGACGGCTATCGCTTATCATATGACCCGATTCGATGAGACGTTCACGATTCCATATACCGGGGATACGGGAGACATGCAACAGACGATGGACGCGGCGTGGGAATGGATCGAGCGCCATCACATTTACGTGTATCGCCTCTCGCGTGGAGGGGAATCGAAATGGATTGAGCAGAATGGCGTCTTCAACTTACAGATGAAATTGAACTATGACATGACGGCTTCCGAGGCCGCACAAGTACAAGAACGCGTCAGCGAAGTGATTCGCAACATGCCGCGTGATTTGGATGAAGTCGGCAAGGTCAAATACGTCAACGACTATATCGTCTCGCATACCGCCTACAATCTAGATAGTCTAGCAAGTCCATATACGCCGTATTCGATCTTGTTCAACGGGGAAGGGGTGTGTGAAGGCTATGCGCTGACGACGCTCTTATTGTTAGAGGCGGCAGGCATCGAAGCACGTTATATTTCCGGGGAAGTCGCAAGCGGTCTTCATGCGTGGAATCTCGTTCGTGTGAACAACGAATGGTACCATCTCGATACGACGTGGAACGACCCGGTCCCGAACCAGCCTGGGAACGGGCGACTCGATTACTTCCTCGTCTCGGACGCGACGCTTCGCGCGGACCACACGTGGGAATTTGGTCGTTATCCGGTGACAGCCACGCAGAATATTCAATTATGAGAGCGAAGGGAGATCCCTTTCGCTTTTTTTGCATACGAAAAGGACCGATCGTTCAATCGGTCCCGTTGCATCAAACAGCATAATCCCCATTGTATTGAACAAGAGAAACATCTCGCACTTCCTCGATGTCATTCAATCGGTTCATAAAGGCCGTGTTGTCGATTTTCAAGCGGACTTCAGCCGTCAGTTCGACGACGTCTTTCCGAACAATCTTCGACTTGAGCGTGTAGTCGAGTTGCTGGAGCTCTCGTCGTACTTCATCGTTCCCGTCCTCATAGTAATGGATGACAAGAAGATAAAGAGTATCCGTATGTTTTTTACGAGCGAGGCTGACGATGACGGCTCCGATGACCGCTGCACCGAACAGGGTCAGGAAGTAGAGCCCGGCACCACTCGAAATACCGGCAGCGATCGCCCAAAACATGAACACGACGTCGAGCGGGTCTTTGATCGCCGTCCGGAAGCGGACGATACTGAGCGCCCCGACCATCCCGAGCGAGAGGACGACGTTCGTCGAAATCGTCATGATGACGAGCGACGTGATCATCGTCATAACGAGGAGGGTCGCGTTGAAGCTCGGGCTATACAGGACGCCGCGATAGGTAATTTTATAGATGAAGTAGATGAAGCTCCCCGCTAGGAAAGCCGTGAGCAGTCCGAGCATGACGTCGACGATTGACAAGTTGCCGAAGCTGAACTCGTTTAAAAAGCTATTTTTGATAATGTCGTTAAAGTTTACGGTTGTGTCCATAGGCTCTCACTTTCTAAAATCCGTGATATTGAATGCTCGCCATCCGACAGTGTACATATTTCGAGATGGCGGAACGTTGATGGGTATGAAGTTGTAACACTTGCCGGATATAGTCCGGTAAAAACTCGTCGTACTTCACTTCGAGAATCGTCTTCGGATAATCAAGGACTTCTTCGGAGACCGGGTTTGGTTCGAACAGGTCGACACTGTTCGTGACGAAACTCAGTTCTTTGTCAAACGTGACCCGAACGTTGCCGAGGCTGCCAACGTATGCCTCGCGTACATAATCGACGATGACCCGAGGGCGCATGATCGTACCCGTGAGATACGAATAAAACTCATGGTAGAGCGGTTCGGTCTTCTCGAGTAAGAAATCATACTCCCAATCTAAAATCTGTTCGTATTCCTCGCGCGTGATGGCGACGGACGACTTGAGGATATATTCGCCTTGGCGGCTCTTCTTCTCAAGTCGAATGACAGTATCCGAATAGTTATATGTGCGGATGCGGAACTTTTTCCGACGGAAGATGCCGCTGTTTTTTTGAATCAGGTCGTGGTCATAGACGTTGTCGAAGTAGAGACTTCGGATCAAGTAGCCGTCACGAGAGACGGAATGCTCATCTTGTTTCAAAATCGTGGCGATACGCTCCCGAAGCGTATGATAGTCTTGCTCATTGATAAAATATTTTAATTCATGTCGGAATCGTTTCATGATGTTTCTCCTGGTATGACGATTTGTTGGACGCCCCAATAGAGCTTGCGGTCGTTGTCGCGGTAGTAGTCGAACGGGATTTGCGTGTTGCCCGATTCATCTTTGACGATGACGCGCCAATAGTAGCGACCTGGCGCGAGAGCCGGCATCGAATAAGAGAACGTCGTCAAGTTCGCTTGTTCTTTGAGTAAAGTCGTGAAGTCGGGCGAGGTGCTCAATTCGAAGTGATACGTCAACTCCTCGTTCTGAAGGTCGTATGACGCATCCCAGCGGAACACATCTTGTTTCCCGTCTCGACTGTACTGTAGGAAAATTGGCATCGGATTTTCGAGCGACCGTTCAAAGTCTGTCGCGTATTTCGCCGTGATGTCTTCTAATCTCCGATAATTCGCCTCATAAGAAGACGCCTCGATCTTCAAGAAACGTAAATCCGGTTCGCTCGTCACGAGTGGTGAGACGACGGGATAGAAGCCATCGATCAATTGTTTCGTTCTGGTCGGATTGATCACCTCTTGAAGTTCCGTCATCTTCGCTTGGAGCGACTTGACGTTCTCCGGGTCTTTTAAGTAGCGACGATGGAGAAGCGTTCCCCAGTAGCGCTGAATCCCTTGTTGCCAACTTGGCATGGCATCGGTACGTTCCGTGTCCCGACCGAGCGCCTTGTCAAAATCCCACGGCATGAAGTACCACTTCTCCGAGTTGAGCGGGCTATACAGGTAATAGTTGGTCGACATCGTGTCATAGTTCCCGAACAAGATGTTCGTCCCGAGCCAGGTCAGGTAGTTGTCTTCATCAAAGTACTTGTCGAACACTTGATCGAACGGTTTCGACAAGTCGTTCAAGTCGTCGAGCATCGTCAACAGTTCGTCATGATTGTCAGAGCCGTTGATCTTCAATACCGATTCGAACGCTTTTTTGTCATAGTTCGGGTCATCGCTCGGCAAGAGTTTGTCGGGATAACGGAAGAACTCGAAGTTCTCGGCTTTATACAAATGACCATCCGGATTGAGCCCGCGTGCGGCGAGTGCTTCTTCGTTCAATTGTTCGACGTGGGTATAGAGTCCGTAATCTTCGAACGTATCGGCTTTGTCGGGATTGGTCATATCCCGGACGTGTAACTGGACAAAGTTCGTTCGTAGACTGGAGATATCGTCTAACTGTTCATAGTACGCGAATGCGAGTCGGTTCCGGACGCGGGTGCGGTCGTCGGCATGTTTGTTCAAGTTGAGGACGCTTTGACCGTACCAAAGACCTGCGTTGTCTTGAAGGCGAATCTTGTAAGATTTTTGCGGTTCGAGACGGCTCGACCGGCCTCGCAGTTGGATCGTCGCATTCACTTCCTGTTCATCGAACAATTGGATGCCGTCCGGTCCTTTCGCATCCCCGGTCTCGAAATGGACATATAGCTTCGGACCGCTCTCGAGGTTGCTGTACTGTTTGTACGACTCGTTCAAGTCATACAACGTCAAGTCATTTTCGGGAACGGTACGTTGGTCGAAGATGGTGACATACACATGCTCGAGCTTGTTCCCGTCATGCTTGTCATAGACACGCTTATCTTCTTTGAATGTCGCATCGAGTGTGGCGACCTCGTTCGTCGTCTCTGCACGTTCCGTCGATGTAGCGCCTGATTCGGGTGCTTTTAATAAGGCTTGTATACCTAACAAGAGGAAGAAGAGAATGATGAGGCCAATCATCACTCTTGGGTAAGGCAAACGCTTCATACATATAAACTCCTTCTAAGACAGACTTCCAATGCGTCGTAAAAATAGCTCCGTTTTTGTCGTCACTTCTTGATAGACGATTGGCTGCGAGCAGAACGTCGTATAGTCGATATCGTTCAAACTTCGGATGAGTAATCGTGCTCCCCACATGAAGGCGAGGATGGCAGAGAGGAACATGCCGACGCCGTATACATCGAACAACAGGACGAGGGCGAGCGTCACGAGGAAACTCGTGACCGCATAAAATCCTGTCAGCTGGATGGCGGCACGACGCTCGTCGAAGTACAGTAGAATCAAGAAAATCGTGATGACGAGACTCAAGAACCAGCTACCGAGTACGACGATGATAAAGATGTCGATCTGATTTTGCGTCATGCCGAGGAACGGCAATAAACGGACACCGAGGAATAAGAAGATGAACGTGACGAGCATCTGGACTTGGGCCATGAATAAGAGCTCTGAGCCGAGGACACGGAACATCTCACGCTTGGCGGTCTGGATGTCTTGGAACGGATACCCGTTTAAGATCCGACCGTAGTATTTCTTATAAGACGTATAAAACGTCGTCTCGAGCGTCACCATGAACAAGACGAGCGACGGAAGGACGCTCAAGTAGGCGTAGAAGACTGGCGTGTCGTAATACGGCGCCATCAAGTATGTCTCGCCGACGATGATCGCCCGGTCACTAAACCAGGTGGCGAGGTTATGGCCATACAATCCGAAGTAGTAGGCCGTTCCAATCAAGAAAAGGAGCGGATACTTCTCGAGATATACTAAAAAGTAGAAGTAGTTGCGGTTATTCACTTGGAAATAATGATGGATGTCGCGGAACAATCGGATCAAAATGACGAAGAAGCCGAGATTTAGTCCGATGAACACCGACGTCGCCGTCGGATGACCGAGCGGGGACGTCAACAACCAAATGAAGAACGCCGCGACCAACGTCCCGAGGACATAACTCGTGACGATTTTTTTATAGTCTTTTAAGGCAGACACGTACATCGATAAAATCCAGATGACAGATAGCTGCGTGAAATACAGATACGTCACGAGCTTATAGCTGAACGGGAGGGGCGACCCCATATAAAACAACACAGAGATGATCAGACCGATGACGACAATCAGACTGATGAGTCCGTAGAGCGAGGACAAGACGTTTTCTTCTTTTTCTAAGAAGGTCTGGTCCGCCACGAACCGTGAGATCGTAAATAAAAATCCACCCGTCAACAGTTGCGAGAAGATGAACGTGTACTGGACGGCCGCCATGTAGATATTCACTTCGCTCGCTCCGACATTCAAGTAGAGCAACCATTCACGCGATGCGGTGATCAGCAAAATGGAGAGGAACATCGGACCGACCGCCGTGATGGCCGAATAGCCGTACGCACGGAGCTGTCCGAAAAATCCTGATTTGTCATACAGTCGTTTCAATTGAAATCCGATTCCGGCCATGACGTTCTCCTTTCTCATAATAAGTGCGATACGCGTCAATCATCATCGGTAACGTATAAAGATTCGCGACGCGTGCCCGTCCATTCTCCCCATACGTCAGGCGTACGTCAGGCTGTTCGATCAATTTGATGATCTCATGCGCCAACAGATGAAAATGCATGACGGGGACGACGCTGCCGGCTTTGCCGAAGCGGTCGTTCGGGCCTTCGAGCAGTTCACGGCAAGCCCCGACATCGGTCGAGACGAACGGGATTTCCATGGCGAGTCCTTCAAGGATGACGAGCGGTTGTCCCTCACTGATGCTCGAGAGGACGAGGATGTCTAAAAAGGACAAGTAGTCTTGGACGTTGGCAGGTCCCGTGAAATGAACATGTTTGAGTCCGAGCATGTCGACGAGCTCGAGGCATTCCTCGTAATACTCCTCGTCTTCATCTAACGGTCCGATGAGGTAAAACTGGGCTTCCGCGAACTTCTCTTGAACGATGGCGAACGCTTGAAGCATCGTCTTGACGTCTTTGATCGGGACGACCCGAAGGATGGCACCAATGTGTACACCAGGACGTGTCGTACGGCTTTCGGGTGAAAAACGTGTCACATCGATGCCGTTCGGGACGAGGAACGTCTTCTCCGGCGGACAACCGAGCTCCAGTTGAATCTCTCGGTTCCCTTCGAACAACGTACTGACGTCATCGGCGTAGCCGTAAGCGCAGTAGGAGAGGCTATAGAAATAATCGATCCATACGTCTTTAAAGTAACCTTTGATCCATGAGGCTTTGATGATTTCTTCTTCACGTTCCCGTGTATAAATTCCGTGTTCCGTTAAGAGCAACGGCTTGCCGTACTGATATTTTGCGAGGGCGCCGAGTACGCCCGCATAGCCGGTCGAGACGCTATGATAGACATCCGCTTCCGGTACTTTGTGATCGATACAGACGAACAACGGTAACAGCATCGAGCGGAGCGCCCAAAACATATCGGTGAACGGTACTTGGACGAACCTTTTCTCACAAAGCGTGCTGACGATATCGAAGAAATCTTTACTGCCAAGGAAGTTCATGACCGAATCGATGCGACCGCTCGTAAAGAACTGGAACAATACGTCCCAGTCCGTCTGGCGTTCCGACATGAGGGACAGGAAGGCGAGACGTTCCGCGTCCGTCAGATTGTAACGTTTTCCGCTGACGATCTTCTGATCTACATAATCACCGAGGTGAATCTCATGCAGTTCAACCAAATTCTCAGGAATGGGATATTTCGGTTTACTTCCTTTCACTTCTTTTGCCGAGATGGAGTAGACGATGAACTCATGCTCGGGCATCTCGGTGATGAGCGACTGAATCCAGCTCGATACACCACCCGTCACGTGAGGATACGCGCCTTCTGAAATCAAGCAAATCTTCATCATTTCGCCTCCAATCGGATTGAGAAGGATAATGCTTCGGTTTTGACGAGATATAAGTCAGGGCCGATTCGTTCGACTTCGCACTGGTCCACCTCTTCAATCTCTTGTGAAGATTGAAGGTAAAAATACGTCGCACCAGCTGCTTCGTCCAACGTGTAGGTATACAAGTTTTCTGACTGACTGACATACACGTGACCTTCAAAAAAGTGATGGTTTCGTGCGACGTCCGACGCTTTCATCGAGCGGAGCCATGGGACGTCGTGACGTTGTTCATCTAAGACAGATTGAAAGGCTGTGACCAACGCCTCGCCTTCTGTTTGTGACGTGATGCTTTGAGGGGAGAGCGTCATCGAGATACCCCCACTTGTCACGAGCTCGTTGAAAAGCGTCCACGTTGTCCAGTCCGGGTCGGAAAAGTCGAGCGGGGTCGATGGCAGTTGTACGACCGCTTCCGTTTTTATTGGAAAACTGGCCGTCCCGATCTCTGTCATATGATCATCAAACACGCCTTGAGCTGTCTCTCCATCAGTCAGATAAGACGATTTAATGGTGAGACCGGGTAACGCGTAATCAAACTGTGTTTTCGTTGCGCGAATCTCTTCGGAAGAGGAACCTGAGACGGCGATTTCTCCGCCGGATCGTAGTGTCTCTCGTCCGTAAAACGCTAAGTCTTCCGAATATGCAGAGGTTGCCGGTGTCGGATTCAACGAAGGACTCGTCGTGGCGAGGACATAGTTCAACCCGTATTTGGCGCCGAGGCGCTGTACGTCGGCCCAAAACACGTTCCGGAAGTAGTCACGGTCGGTCATCGACTTTGTCACGAGGCGCTCGTTCGAGGCTAAAAATGGGAAACCTTGAAGCGTCGTGACTTCTGCATTCAAGATCGGTCGCAGCACAGGTTCTCCTTGGGCGAGACCAACAAATAGAAGCGCCTGCTGGTTGAACTCGGAAAGCATCGTGCCATTGAATACGATGAATCGGCCTGCCCCGTATGTTTTTGACCACAGTAAAGGCAAGTCTTGTGAGGACGTGGCGAGTAAGTTGGCCTCTGGGTCAATCCGTAAGGCGAGTGACGAGTTCAATAGACGTTCTGACTCAAATGACTTGGCGGCATCCTCTTCGAAAAACGGAGAGGTCAACCGAATGCCAGTCGTCTCCACAAATGATCCGATTTCGATGATGCCGATCTGGCGATACATCTCCATCAGTCGATCACTTGGCGACGGGCGTGTGGCAAACAAGACGGTCCCGCCCTTTTCGACATAATCGAGAAGAATATCCCGGTCTTTTAAACGGTCGAGATGTTCTGTCGCGATGATGACCGTCTTCTCATCCGTCAAAGACGTCAGTTGTTCAATGTTCTTGAGAGTGCTTTCTTTACCAATCGAACGAAAACGTTCCTGAAGACGCTCAGCAAGCTGTTTATTATGGGTACTGCTCAATATTAAATAGGAGTCGAGCATCCCATCTGCACGAGAGACGGATTGTGATTGGATTGATGTCGGATTACTCTCTGAGAACAGTGGGAACTTTAAGACAACATCTGAACGAATCAGGATGAAGATGAAGCCGAAAAGCGCGATAAAGCCACCGATTAAATACATCCCTTTTTGAATCTTAAATGTATATTTCATAAAAAATCCCCTATATCCAAAATCGTAATTGTTGGAGTCCCTCTGGTGAGAGACGAATGTCGGATGCACGAAGCGCATCGACCATATGATGCACTTGTTTGACGTTCTTCATCACATAATGAACATGCATCGCCTCGAAGTAGGCCTGTTCACGACGTGGATATTGTCTTAAAAAGAGCTCGCTCGCTGCGAGCGCCTGGTCATACTCTTCTAGAGAAAGTGCAACCCGGATTCGTTCGACATGATAATCGGGATTGATCATCCCTCCCAGTTCAATCAAGGTGGTTAACGCATGTAAGTAGGAATACGTATATTTCACTTGTGTGCGTCGATCTAAAAATTCCATATCAATCATCTGCTTCAAAATGTTCAAGTAGTCAATCATGACACTTAAGTCGTTCGGACGTTCTGCTAGCTCTCGTTCCACGTGTCGAAGCTGTTTGGATAACAATGATTTTGCCTGTTGTAGCGCGGTTGCCGCATAATGTGACGTCTCGTTATCCTCACTCTTGAGCGCTGCTGCGAGAAGCGGGGCTTGTTGAAGAAAGTCATTTTTTAATACGTTCATCAGCGTCTTCCGCTTCACTTGGTTGGAGTTGAGGATGAGCGCATCCTGTAGGGAAATCATATTCGTCTCGTTCAACAAATCTGGTCGTTGAAGCGACACATCTTCATACGTCTCTTTTCGAAGTAACCAATCTGGCAGTTCGGCATCTCTATGCTTCGAGCGTTGCAAATAATAGAGGATTCCCCAACTGAAAAAGGGGAGTGCCAACAACAAGAAGAAGCTTGGCATGACGTCTTCGCGTCGCTTCACGAACAAAAGAAGCAAGACAAGTAAAGACACGCCATAATGAAACAGCAAAAGATTAATCCACATAGGTGACGTCCTCCACGACTTCGGCACGAATCGCCTTACGTGCGAGACGTTCGATGACGATTTGTGACTCTTCTTTCGTCGCGTTCGACAGGATGGCATACAATCGATCATCTGTTCGGAAGCCTAAATAGTCGGTCGTCCGTAGCGTCGTATCCGTGCTCTGAATGACGGATTCACTGTTGTCTTCTGCGATGAGCAGGAGCGTATACGGGATATTTAATTCCTGTTGTGCCTGTTCTTTTTGAATGAGGATGCGCTCAAAGTACTCTTGTTTCAATGCGTTCGTGTTGCCGACATAGCGATCAGATTGAATCGCATGAATGTACCCGAGCGAGCGATCGAGTGAAGAGTTGATGAGGCGGATCATGACATCAATCAAATTGCGGTAAGACAAGGTCAAATTCTGGAATGGTACTTCGTAACATAGGACAACGGCCACTACTTCGCCTTGACGAATGAGCGGGGCACCGAATAAAGGCTCACCAGGCGTTAGCGATGTATTGAAAACAATATCGGAAGAAGTGACTACTTCATGAATCACCGTCTGCTCTACGATTTCTAACGAGTTACGTGGTGCGAAAGTAGAATCAGCCGATTTTGCCGCGAGTCGGGCGAAAGATGACTGATTGACCATGTAAATCGCAAAATGTTTAGCTTTTAGCGTCTTCTCCAAAACCGAAATCGATCCGACGAACAGCCCTTCTGGTTCCAAACTGTCGAGGGCACGCGTCGCTTCATACACACTTCCGATACTCTCTTCTGAGTGAAGAATCTGTTGCTGTAACTGATTTTTGATGGTGAGCGTTTCTTCGTAGATTTCGCTCAAGAACGTATGCCGTTCGGTCGTTGCGGCCAACTCGTCTTTTAAAAATTGAATTTCAATATTTCGACGTTCCATCACATAGCTGACGACGAGACCAATCAATAAGTACATCGTGAACGTGGCCAAAATCGAGTTGTCGACAAAGAGAGACAGGATATTTCGACCAATCGATGCACTCTCGTAGAGATGGACCCCGACAGCGAGGAGGGAAGCGATGAGTGCTTGGGACTTACCGAACAACAGTGCTGCCAAGAGGACATAAATGAACCAATAGTCCGGCGTATCCACAATCGGTGTCAGTAAAAGAGACCCGATGTAGAACAGAAGGAACAAGGTGAGGTTCTCTAGCGTTCGTAGGATCGGATGGCTGAGTACGTTCTTAAATCGACGTTCTTTTGAAATTGGGTGGGGCGATGTGGATGACGATTGTTGTGCATAATAACTTTTCGTTACGTGCAGCCCTTCTTCCAAACCGAATCGAGGTACCCAGTCTAAATCTGTCTTCAATTTACGGTTGTCGAGGCTGGGCTGATGTTTCGGTACATGTTGATTCGCAAGTGGTGGTTGGATCCCTAGGTATGCGCAGAATGATTTAATCGAAGTCGGTTCACCCGAAGACAGGTGATACAGTCCCGATAATTCACTGATCACGCCCCGATATACGGCTTCCACTACATCTCCGATAAAAATGAAATCAGTTTGACTGTCACGCGATAAAGGAAGTCGGAGATGCTCCGGATTTGTCGTCGACATGAGGTCGTGGATCCATCGACTCGTGAGACTAACATGTTGCTTCGGTCCATACACGGAAGACAAGCGGAAAACTAATGTAGAGAGTGCAGAGTGATTGCCCCAGTGCAGGCAGTACTCCTCGCCGTGTCGCTCATTTAACGCAGAAGGCGAGCGTGGAACGAGTGACGCTGTCTCAGGTATGTCTGTATCGACATCGAATTCGAATCCATCAGCTGATGAAAAGGAGACAAACTCTTTGACTCCATATTTTTCAGACAAGGACAACAAATTGAATAGACCATCTGTCGTTGGGTGTGAGTGCTCTTCGGTTGAACTGTTCGCGCAATGGATGACGACATCAAACGCATACGTTTTGAAAAATGTCTCACACTTACGGTCGGCCACGTCTGCCGACAAGTGGCGATGTTTGAAGTCGATTGTATCTTTTGAGCCGGATATGAGATTGTCGAGAATATGTATACGATGCCCTTCTTTGAAGAACCGTTCGGCGATCGAACTGCCTAAAAAACCATAGCCTCCTGTAATGAGAATGTTCATGGGCGATCTCCTTCGTGAAATAATTTTATAAAGAAATAAAAATATGTATGAAATATTATAATATAAGGATATTTTAATTTACCTAAATTCAAACGACTTTCATTGATAATTTGTCGTTTTTAGTCGAAAAATTTATGTTTCATAAAGGATGCGACATAATGTGACAAAAGATATATGAGAATAATAAAAAGTTCCAACCGATTGATGAATGACGGTTGGAACTTTTTACCTATAGATATTTCTCTTGGATGTCACGCTTCCGTGTGACTTTGGCCGGCGTCCCGAACGCAATGACTTGGCTCGGTAAGTTGGAAACGACAGTCGCGCCGGCACCGACGACGGTATCGGACCCGATGTGAATATTATGGATGACTGTCGCGCCCATTCCGATGAAAGAGCGTTCGCCAAGACGAACATTGCCACCAAGGTGAGCACCAGGCGCCACAGAAGAAAACGGTGCGAGGTGGCAATCATGGTCGACAGAAGACATCGTGTTGACGACACTGTGTGCGTCGAGTCGCGTGTTCGGATTGATGACACTTCCGGCCATTACAGCGACACCTGGACCAATCTTGACATTTTTGCCGATGATGGCGCTAGGATGAACGGCAGAGATGAATTCAAAGTCTGGCATTCGTTCTCGTATTCGCTGCTCAATGAGTGCGCGTTGATCATTGTCCCCAATTCCGATGATTCCTTTTCGGATAGCCGTGTTTGAACCGATTCTCCCGAGGATTGGATATCCAAGAATGAATTTACCGATTAAATGTGGACTATCATCATAAATGCCTGCAATTCGATAAATCCCTGTCAGTTCCAACATATCAATCAATACTTGCGCGTGACCACCTGCACCAAAAATCACAATCCATTCCATCTGGAAGTCACCCCTTCTTGCCGAAAAATGTCGAAATGATTTGTCTGTAATGACAGTATTGCCGAATCTCTTGATTTCAAACAAAACGGAAAAGAATTGGCGAGCATGAATTTGGAATGCTATTTTGCAAGACGTATGTCGTTTCAAAAAGATGCTATTTTTTTCTGTTTCATTGTTTTTGGCGATGGCTAATTTCAAATCGTAGTGATTTTGTAAAAGGGGGTTAGGACGATGTCTTTGGCGTTTATGTACATTACGAATCAACCAGAAGTTGCACAGTTAGCTGAACAAAACGGAGTCGATCTCATCTTTGTGGATTTAGAATTGAATGGGAAAGAGGAACGACAGGGACATCTCGACACGGTCATTTCAAGACATTCGATGCACGATGTCAGTCGCATCCGTTCCGTCTTGAAACATGCGATGTTGCTCGTCCGCATCAATCCGATTCATGCAGGGTCACGTTTCGAAATAAACGAAGCGATTTTTCGTGGTGCGGACATGTTGATGTTGCCATATTATAAAACGGTAGCTGAAGTGGAGACATTTATCGACATGGTCGGGGGGCGCGTCAAAGTTTGTCTTCTCTGTGAGACGAAAGAAGCGGTCGCGTGCATGCCGGACGTATTACGTTTACACGGAATCGATTCGATTCATATCGGACTGAATGATCTTCATTTGAGTTATGGTCAGGCGTTTCTATTTGAACCGCTCACGAATGGACTCGTCGAAGCGATTGTCACGCAAATCCGTGATGCCGGTATCCCGTATGGCTTCGGTGGGATCGCCCGAATCGGGGAGGGGCGGGTGCCTGCCGAGCGAATCATTCCAGAGCATGTCCGCCTCGGTTCGTCGTGCGTCATTTTGTCTCGGAGCTTCTGTCATATCGGAAATGCGACAAAAGTGTCGTCACGGCAGGCTCAAACGTTCCGAGAAGGGGTATGGAGAATTAGGGCATATGAGCAACAACTCGAAACGATGCCTGTGGAATGGTTTGAACAAAATCGTCTACGGCTCGTCGACGAAGTTCAAGCCATCACATTAGAAATACAACAACAGAAAGGAATGTTGTCATGAACGTATGGGTGACAGGGATGCGTCTATCCCTCGACCAACAAGCACGACTTGAACAGTTAGGCCACAACGTCACCATTCTTGAAAAAGAGTCGGACATTCAAGAACGAGATGTATCTGAAGTGGAGGTGCTCGTCTGCCAAAACGTGTTTGCATATCGGGCGCTTGAAGATTTTCCTCGATTGCAGGTCGTTCAAGCAGTGAGTGCCGGCCTTGACCGTTTACCCGTTCAAGCCTTGAAAGAAAGAGGGGTCCGCATCTATAACGCCGGCGATACATATGCCGTGCCGATGGCGGAATGGGTCGTTTGGCAATTGCTCGACTTTATGAAACATGGGGCTGCGTTTCGGGAGAAGCAACAAAACCGACAATGGGAAAAAGAACGGCGGTTACTTGAATTGACGGGCAAGACGGTCACACTACTCGGTGTCGGCAACGTCAGTGAGGCGATCGCCAAACGACTGCGCGCATTTGATATGCATCTGATTGGTGTCGGGCACCGTGAAAAAGACGTGCCGTTTGTCGATCGCTATGTGTTATTGGACGAACTCCATGATGTGTTGAAAGAGAGCGACGTCGTCATTTTGGCGTTACCGCTCAAGGACGAGACGTATCATCTGATCGATCGGGATGCGCTTGCGGCGATGAAAGAAGATGCGATCCTCATCAATGTGGCACGAGGGGCAATCATCGACGAGGATGCACTTGTCGAGACGCTCCAAGAAGGAAAATTCTTCGGCGTCGCGCTCGACGTGTTCGAAACGGAGCCGATTCAACCGAGTCATCCGTTGTATGAGTTTGCGTGGGTGAGTCTCACGCCACACAACTCCTATGTATCGGATCAGGTGAACAACCGACTCTTCCAGAACGTGCTCGCAAATCTACAGAATGAACAACCATCTACCACGTGACGAGGGACAGACCGAAATATTCGGTCTGTTTTTTTGTTGTGCCGCTTCAAAAGAGGCCCTTATGATAATTCACTAAAAAATTATTCGCTACTCATTTCAATTCGTATTTATTCAAAAAATCGAATGGGAACAACGAGTTATAGTAACTCACCGACACCATGACTCTGCACCGAAGAAGGAGTGAACGCACATGCAACGTCCTGACACGCTCGTCAGTATCATCGTGCCTATTTACAATACGAGCGCTTTTTTACGTCAATGTTTAAACAGTCTCGTCAATCAGACGTATCCCCACCTTGAAATCATTTGTATCAATGATGGCAGTACGGATCAAAGTCTCGACATCATGCTGGAATTTGATGATGACCCACGCGTCATTCTGATTGACCAGACGAATCGTGGTTGTTCATTCTGCCGCGACCGGGGTCTTCAAATGGCGACCGGTGAATACATGATGTTCATCGATAGCGATGATTGGTTAGATCTTGATGCGATTCGGCTTCTCGTCACACATGCAGAAGCGGAACGCGCCGATGCCGTCATGGGTACGTACGTCCGTGAGTATGAAGGACGGTCCTTGCCGAAGCGCATCTTTGAGGCAGATTTCTTATCGTACAACGCCGAAGAGACGAGACGTTTCGTCCATCGTCGTTTGTTCGGACTCGTCGGGGAAGAACTGGCACATCCGGAGACGGTCGATGCGCTGAATTCGAATTGTATCACTTTGTACCATCGGGATTTGATTCGTCATCTCTCGTTTCGTAGTCCGTACGGTTCATTTGTCGACCTCTATTTTCAAATTCAAGCACTCGAACATTGCCAACGCTTTATTTACATCGATTATCCGATCTATCACTACCGTAAGACGAACGGACAGTCTGAGACGAGTGTTTATCAACGTAATCTCGTGAACTCACGACTCGAATTCTTCCATATGCTCATGACGTACATTGAAGAACATGATCTCGGAGAAGATTATACACGTGCCCTCTATAATCGGATCGCACTCAGCATGATCGGCATCGGATTAAACGAATTGAGTTCCAACAAACCGCTGTTCGCACAAGCTGAAGTGTTGCGACAAGTGCTCCAACAAAAAGAATACAAAGAGGCGTATTCCCAGATGGATATGCGTTACTTCGATTTGAAGTGGCGGACGTTCTTCCAATTATGTAAGCACGAACGGACCGTGCCACTCGTCCTGATGCTCCGCAGCGTGAACTACTTGCGGAAACGCGTGTGAGGGGGCATTCAATATGAAACGAGTCCTCATGGTCGCATCGGTCGTATCGATGATTGAAAGTTTCAACCGTGACAACATCCGGACCCTTCAAAACATGGGATACGAGGTGCACGTCGCCACGAATTTTGAATGGGGCAGTATGTATAGCGAAGAAAAGGTCGAACGCGTCAAACAAAGTTTACGGGAGGAAGGGGTCACCCTTTTTCAAATCGACTTCGAGCGAGACATCAAAAAAATGAACGGGCATGTCCGGGCATTCCAACAATTGAAACGTGTCATGACGGCACAGTCGTATGCGTTCATTCATTGTCACTCCCCAATTGGTGGCGTCATCGGGCGCCTCGTCGCAAGACAGACCGATACGCCATGTATGTACACGGCTCACGGGTTTCACTTCTTCAAAGGCAGTCCTTCTCTCAACTGGATGCTCTATTATCCGGTCGAACGGACACTTGCCCGATTGACCGATACCATCGTGACGATCAATCAGGAAGACTTTTCGAGAGCACAGACATTTAAAACGACGCACACGTTCCGCATTCCAGGGATCGGGGTCGACACGAAACGAATCGAACAGGTTCATATCAATCGCCCGTTGAAACGTCAGTCGCTCGGGGTGGACACCGATACCGATTTCGTCTTACTGTCCGTCGGAGAATTGAACGAGAACAAAAATCACGAGACCATCATTCGAGCGATTGCCGAACTCGGTGATCCGAGCATCCGTTACTGGATTGCCGGAACGGGTGACGCGAGACCTCAATTAGAGCGAGTCATTCGAGAGACGAACCTCACGAATCAAGTGCAGCTCCTCGGTTTTCGGGATGATGTGTTTGAAGTGATGAAAGCGGCAGACTGTTTCGTCTTCCCATCTAAACGAGAAGGGCTCGGGATGGCGGCGCTTGAGGCGATGGCGGCAGGGTTACCGATCATCACCTCGAATGTGCATGGGATCAACGATTATTCGGTCGACGGGGTGACCGGTTTCAAGTGTGCCCCGAATGATATTCAAGGATTCGCACGCGCCATTCGAACGATGCGACTGGATTTCGAATTATCTCATCAGATGGGGTTGCATAATACACAATCAGCCAAGGCGTTTGATGTCGAGCGTTCCCATGAAGAGATGAAGCAGATTTACGATACATTCAGGAATCGACGTCCTTCCTGATAGTTTATAAAAAGATGGTCACCATTTCTTTTGATTTGTCAGAAGAGCAGGGGTAAGTAGTAAGCACACCAAGATTCTAGACACTAGGAAATGCAGCTGAATAGTTGAAGGAGGGTTCACCCGTGAATAGTCAGACGATGCTCCTATCGGATTTACTCGCTGTCTTTAAAAAGAGTAAACTGTTGATTCTTTTGACGGTCATGATCGTTGGAGGAGCGGCCTATTATGTCAGTCAATATGTGATCGAGCCGACGTATGAAGCATCGACCCAGGTGCTGATCGTACCGAAGCAAGAAGCCGGCTCAAACGTTGTCGACAGTACCCAGGTCTCGTCATCGCTCTCGTTGATTAATACGTATCGTGTCATCATGCGGAGTCCTGCCATCTTAAACGAGGTACAGGAGCAAGTGGCGAACGCGCCGGATGATATTAGCGAAGTGTTGTTGGTCGAGAGTGAGGAAGAATCCCAAGTCATCAATATCGTCGTCGAGTATAGCGACCCGGTCGTCGCCGCGAATATCGCGAACGTCATCACGGAAGTATTCGCCAATGAAATCCCGGATCTCATGAATATCGATAACGTCCGGATTTTATCGGTTGCTGACGTGCCGAGCGATCCCGTTGCACCGAGTACGGTCATGTATACAGGCATCGGTTTGATTGTCGGGTTTGTCATCGGAAGTGTGCTCGCACTCATCCGTTACACGTTCGACAAACGGATCCGTGATGAGAAGGAAGCAGAGAAGCTACTGGCGCTACCGGTCATCGGAAACATTCCTGTGATTGAAAAGCGAGACATGGCCGCGAAGCGGTCGAAACCGGAACCTGTAAAAGAAGACGTCAATCCAGTGGCGAAAGGAGACGAGACAAATGTTCCACCTACCAAAGACACAAGACAAAGTTCGTGAAACGAAACGAAGCTTGATCACCCTCGTGAATCCGCAGTCTCCCATCGCCGAACAATATCGGACGATTCGGACGAACTTACAATTCACCTCGCTTGGAGCCGACTTACAAACGATTGTGGTCACGTCCGCATCACCAGGAGAGGGGAAATCGACGACGGCTTCCAATCTGGCCATCGTCTATGCGCAGCTTGGAAAGCGTGTTTTACTCGTCGATTGTGATATGCGAAAACCGACAGCCCACTTCACTTTCCAACTTCCAGGGCAACTCGGGCTTTCGACTGTGCTCGCCAAACGGACGACGCTCGAGCGATCGATTCAGTCTACTCAAGTGCCTAAACTGTATATGCTGCCGGCCGGACCGATTCCTCCGAACCCTTCGGAATTACTCGCTTCTCCGATGATGAAACGGGTGCTTGAAGAGATCAAGCAATCGTATGACATGATCATCTTAGATGCGCCACCCATCATGCAGGTCGCGGACAGTCGGATTGTCGCGAGTGAGGCGGACGGGACAATCCTTGTCATCGGTTGCGACAACTCGAACCGAGACTATGTGTTGAAAGCGAAAGAGCAGCTTGAACTGTCGGGTGCGAACATCCTCGGTCTTGTCATGAATAAGCGAGACAAAGGAAAAGAACGTCATTATCACTACAAATACGATTGAGCCAGGAGAGGAGGCGAAGGACGATGCGCATCTTACACATTAACGCGATCAATGAGGAAAAGAGCACAGGGCGAATTTGTAAAGAGCTCTCGACCATCGCCAATCAGTCTGGTCATGAGAGTATCGTCGCCTATGCGACGGGACCGGACAGTGAGACAGGCATTCGAATCGGCTCGCCGTTCGATCAAAAGCGTCATGCTTTCTTGTCGAGACTGACCGGCAAGCAAGGATATGCCTCGAAAGGAGCGACGGAAGAGCTGATCCGTCGATTAGAAGCCACTCCACCTGACGTTGTCCATCTGCATAACCTCCACTCCAACTATATGCATTTGGAGACGCTGTTGACGTGGTTAGCTGAAACCGACACGCCGACGGTCCTGACGCTGCATGACTGCTGGTTTTATACCGGTAAATGTACGCATTACACGAGTTCAGGATGCGACCGCTGGCAATCTGGGTGCGGAAACTGTCCGCGACTCGCCCTCGATAATCCGAGTTGGGGACTCGATCGGACCGCCCGGATGTGGCAAGACAAGAAAAGGTGGTTCCAAGCGATTCCTCGGCTCGCTGTCATCGGGGTGTCGGATTGGATCACGACGGAGGCCCGGTTTTCATTTCTCGGGCAATCTTCAATCATCCGTCGAATCTACAACTGGGTCGACACGGATATTTTCCGTCCACGGGATACGGCGTTGTTGCGGCGGAGACTCGGGCTGACGAATCGCTTTGTGCTCCTCGGGGTAGCGAGCTCTTGGGATGACTCGAAAGGATTGTTCAAGTGGATGGATTTGGCGGAACGGCTCCCGGACGTCACCATCCTACTCGTCGGTGCGATGCCAGACATCGAGTTGCCAAAACACATCATCCACATCCCATCGACGAACCGTCCGGAAGAGCTCGCAGAATATTATGCACTCGCCGATGTCTTTTTGAACTTATCTGAAGAAGAGTCATTCGGGAAAGTGACGGCAGAAGCGATGGCGTGTGGCACGCCAGCGATTGTCTTAGATGGGACGGCAAATCCAGAGCTCGTCCCGGCCTCGTGCGGATCTGTCGTATCCGGCAGTCATCCGGCCCTTCTCGTCGATGCGATCGAGCGAATCAAACGAGATGGAAAAGGGTTTTATACGGAAGCGTGTGTCACCCATGCCCATCAGGCGTTTCGGATGGAACATCGCGTCGCAGACTACTTGGACGTCTATCAGGAATTGATCAATCAGAAAGGAAGGGATTCACTATGGCACAGCCACTCGTCTCCATCGTCATCCCCGTCTACAATGGAGCGGACTATTTGAACGAGACGATCGAGAGTGCACTCGCTCAAACGTACGAACCGATTGAAGTGATCGTCGTGAACGATGGGTCGACGGATGGTGGGGCGACGGCAGCCATCGCCAAACAGTTCGGTGATCGCATTCGCTATTTTGAGAAGGAGAACGGTGGCGTATCGACCGCCTTGAACCTTGGGATTGAGAAGATGCGAGGAGAATGGTTCTCGTGGCTCAGTCACGATGATTTATATACACCTGAGAAAATCGCACATCAAATCAAACTCCTCGACCGCATGGACAATAAGCAGAAGACGATTCTATCTTGTGGGACGGACTTGATTGATGAGGTCGGGCGCCCGATTCAACGACTTCGGAAGCGTACGAAAGGCTTTTACACGAGTGACGAGATGTTTGATTATTTAATGTTAGAGGCGTGTCTGAGCGGGTGTGCATTACTCGTCCCGAAGCAGGCGTTTGAAGAGGCAGGGATGTTCCCGACGAACTATCGCTATATCCAAGACTGGGTGCTTTGGGTCGATATGGCGCTTGCCGGATACGAATTTCTCGTGACGACCAACCCTTATGTCAAATCGCGCGTTCATCCGAAACAGCAGACGAAGCGGATTTCGGATGTGGCCCCGATCGAGTCACGGCGCTTCTTTGAACAGTTGTTGAAACGGCTTGAGTCACCTTCCAAGCAAAAGACAGTCTTTCGAGCTATCTATCGCTCTACCGCACCTGATGTGCGGGAAGAGTTGATGACACGTTACGACGGTCATCGTCTGTTATCTTACCGGGAGCAGAGGTGGCTACAAGGTAGATCCTATTTATATCATCGTGCGTTGTCTGTCTATCGCGGTGTCATGGACTTACGTTATCGCTAACGAAAAGGAGGGGCGACATGCTCATCTATTTGATCAACCTCATTCTCCTCATCGCTTGGGCAGCGTTACTCCTTCGCGATGACGGCATTCGAAACGGGAAATTGTTGTTCGTGATCATCGCGACCGTTCAATGGATCGTGTTGTCTGGCTTCCGGCATCTGAGTGTCGGGGCGGATACGATGCAGTACAAATGGATGTATGACCAGTCGAAGGTCATGTCGTGGGAGCAGATCGGCAACAACTTCATGAGCGGTTTATTCGAGAGCGGGGACGAGCGAGACCCGGGCTACTTCGTTCTTCAAAAAGCGACCCAGCTCGTGACAGATAACTACCAATGGTACTTGCTCATTGTCGCGATTCTATTCCTTGTACCGTTCGGGATTTGGATCTATCGCAACTCGACGGAACCGTTACTTAGCTTCATCATCTTTTCGACATTATTTTATGCGTTCTTCGCCATTACGGGAATCCGTCAGACGATTGCGACGGCCATCGCTGTCATGATCGGTTATGGGTTCGTGAAGGCGCGTCGGTTTTGGCCATTCCTACTCATCGTCCTTCTCGCAGCGACCATTCATAAATCAGCACTCGTCTTCATCCCGTTTTATTTCTTGGCCAACAAGCAATTGACGAGCCGTTATCTTCTCTTCATGGGGGCGCTCATCCCGTTCTTATTCGTCTTCAGAGGACAACTCTTTGAACTGTTCCGGATCATCAGCGGGTATGACCAATACGATTACTATGCGGGAGCAGGGACGCTCAACTTTTCGTTACTCCTCCTCTTGATCACCATCGTCGCCGTCTGGCGTAAAGACGAGATGATTGCGAACAACCCGTATGCCGTCCATTATATCAACGCCTTGTTGCTTGCACTCTGCTTCTTACCGCTCACATTCATCAATCCATCGATGATGCGCGTCGTTCAATATTTCTCCGTTTTTATCATGCTTCTCATTCCGGAAATCTTACGATCGTTTGACCGAAGGGAGCGCCTGCTCGTCTATTACGTGGCCATCACAGCGCTACTCTTCCTATTCGTCCGGAACGAACCGATTTATCTATTCTTCTGGCAACAAAAATAAAGGAGGGAAGTCGAAATGGCGACGAAAGTGGAATTCGATGAACAACGCAGCTCACGTCAAATTAAAATCGGTGCCCTCATGTCGTATACCGCCATCGGCTTCAATATTTTAGCAGGGTTGATCTATACGCCGTGGATGATTGCTGAAATCGGACAAGCCAGTTACGGACTTTATATGCTGTCCATCTCGCTCGTCAGCATGTTCGCTCTCGACTTCGGGCTTGAAGCGGCCGTATCACGCTTCTTATCCAATTATCACGCACTCGGTGACGAAGAGGGGGCGTCTCGCTTTTTAGGTGTCGCCTTCAAACTGTTCACGGGAATCGCCATCTTGATCGGTCTCGTGCTCGTCGGCGTATACGTCATGATCGAGACGATTTATGCGAGCTTGTCCGCGAGTGAAATCGATACATTGAAGACGCTCTATATCATGGTCGGCTTTTATATCGTCGTCCTCTTTCCGACAAAACCGTTCAACGGCATCTTGATTGCGAATGAACGGTTCGTCGTCTTGAACTGGTTCAACTTATCTGAAAAAGTGCTCACGGTCGTCTTGATGATTGGGGCGCTCCTCCTCGGATATGGATTATATGCGCTCGTGTTCGTCAACGCGCTCGTCGGACTCTCGATTATCATCGGGAAAGGGCTCTACTTGATGCGACGGACGGATACCGTCGTCGAGTTCCTCTATTCGAGCCGCACGATGTATCGGGACATCTTCTCCTTTTCGTCTTGGACGACGTTGATTGCACTCGCGCAGCGATTCATCCTCAACATCACCCCGACCATTTTGGGTGCGGTCGCGGGGAGTGCCTCCATCGCACTCTTCTCCATCGGGATGGTCATCGAAGGATACGTTTGGACCATCTCCTCGGCCATCGGCTCGCTCTTCCTTCCGAAAGTCACACGGATGACGACGAGTAACCGGCACGGGGATTTAGAAAACTTGCTGATCCGGGTCGGGCGGATTCAACTGTACATTGTCGGTTTGATCATCGTCGGCTTCATGACGATGGGACAAGAGTTTATTCGACTATGGGTCGGCGAATCGTTCCATACATCTTATTGGGTGGCGCTCTTCTTGATCGCCCCAGGGTTCATCACATTGACCCAAGAGATTGCCTACACGACATTGATTGCGACGAACCAAATCAAATATCGCGCGTTCGCCTCTTTGATTGTCGCACTCGTCAGCGTCATCTTATCTTCCATCTTGTCGCCGCATTACGGGGCCATTGGAGCGGCCGTCGCTATTTTAATCGGGAATGTCTTTGGCACCATCTTGTTTATGAACTGGGTCTATCTCCGGATTCTTCAGCTGAACATGTGGCGCTTCTTTAAAGAGTGTCATCTCAAGATTATGCCGGCTCTCATCGTCTTGGGTGTGGCAGGCTGGATGATTCAGCAAACGTTTCCCGTCAATTCACTGTTTCTCTTCTTACTGAAAGCCGGGGTGCTTGGTGCCGCCTACATCCTCGTCTTGTGGCTCTTCACGTTTCGAGAGGATGAAAAACAGCTTATCACCGGGTTATTACGCCGATCATCTTAAGCATCCCAATCGAGGATGCTTTTTCTAATTATGGGAACGCGCCATTAAGCCATCTTTCAAAAAAATGATACACATATCTTTCAGATTCTTGTAGGAGAAGGGTATCACGTTAATATCCACTCATTGCAATAGTTTTCCAATCACCGATAGAAACCATTTACATCATGAAGGAGAGGATCTGCAATGTTTCAAGATAAGACGTTACTCATCACAGGAGGGACTGGGTCGTTCGGTCATGCGGTCATGCAACGCTTCCTCAAAACGGACATTAAAGAGATTCGCATCTTCTCACGCGATGAGAAGAAACAAGATGATATGCGTAAGCTCTATCAGGACGATAAACTCAAATTTTATATCGGTGACGTTCGTGACGTGAACAGCGTCCGTAACGCCATGTACGGAGTCGACTACGTCTTTCACGCAGCAGCATTGAAACAAGTCCCGTCTTGTGAGTTCTTCCCGCTCGAGGCGGTCAAGACGAACGTACTTGGTACAGATAACGTCTTAACGGCTGCCGTCGAGCAACACGTGAAAAAAGTGATTTGTCTCTCGACGGACAAAGCCGCCTATCCGATCAATGCGATGGGCATCTCGAAGGCGATGATGGAAAAAGTGTTCGTGGCGAAAGCGAAAGCGGTTCGTCCCGACCAGACGCTCATTTGCGGGACACGCTACGGCAATGTCATGGCATCACGCGGTTCTGTCATCCCACTCTTCGTCGAACAAATTAAACGAGGCGAGCCGTTGACGGTGACGGATCCATTCATGACGCGGTTCTTGATGAGTTTAGAAGACGCCGTCGAACTCGTCGTCTTTGCCTTCAAAAACGCACATGCAGGAGACATCATGGTCCAAAAAGCACCGGCCTCGACGATTGGAACGTTGGCACAAGCGCTCATCGAACTGTTCGGTGTCGACAACCCGATTAAAGTCATCGGCACACGTCACGGAGAGAAACAGTACGAGACACTCTTGACGCGAGAAGAGAATGTGGTCGCCGAAGACATGGGCGGATTTTACCGGGTACCTGCGGATACGCGAGACTTGAACTATGAAAAATACTTCAGCGAAGGCAGTCAAAAATTGACCGTCGAAGGCGAGTATAATTCGGCGAACACCGAGCAATTAAACGTCGAACAAGTGAAACAACTGCTCATGAAACTTCCTTATATCCAACAAGAGTTGAAAAGCTGGGTGAAAGTCTCATGAAGATTCTCATCACAGGCGCGAACGGGTTCGTCGGAAAGAATTTAAGGGTGACGCTCGAAGCGGCCGGGCATGAAGCGTTTGCTCAAACACGTGATACGGACGAGGAGACGTTCATGAACTACTGTCGTGAAGCAGACTTCATCTATCATCTGGCTGGGGTGAATCGTCCGAAAGAGGAACGCGAGTTTTTCGAAGGGAATGTCGGCTTGACGCAACATCTGCTCGATGTCCTCACTCAAGTCGATAACTCGGCACCAATCGTTTACGCGTCTTCTGTTCAAGCCGAGCTCGACAACCCATATGGACAAAGCAAGCGCGAAGCCGAACAGTTGCTACTAAATGAAGTGACCCGGACAGGGCGTCAGGTGATGATCTATCGACTTCCGAACTTGTTCGGGAAATGGAGTCGGCCGGATTATAACAGCGTTGTCGCCACATTTTGTGACCGGGTCGTCAAAGGAGAACCAGTCGAGATTCATGATCCGAATCGCACCGTCACCCTTGCTTATATCGACGACGTCGTGGAAGCTTTCGTGAACGTGTTGGAACAACCGGTCAAGCCTGGCTATCAGATGGTTGACACACATGACCCCGTCTCGCTGGAGCGTTTGGCAAACCTTCTCTATACGTTCCGCGAGAGTCGGAAAAATCTAGCCGTCCCTGCGCTCGATGATCGCTTCACGAAGCAACTCTATAGCACGTATCTCAGCTACTTGCCGGTTGACGCATTCGGATATGACTTACGGAAGCATGAGGATCACCGGGGCTCGTTCACTGAATTCCTTCGGACACCTGACCGCGGTCAAGTTTCCGTCAATGTGGCCAAGCCCGGGATCACGAAAGGGAACCACTGGCATCATACGAAAAACGAAAAGTTTTTAGTGGTCAGCGGGGAAGCGAACATTCACTTTCGAAAACTCGGGGAGGACGTCGTCCATTCGTATTATGTGACGGGTGAGATGATGCGCGTCATTGATATCCCGGTCGGCTATACACACAGTATCGAAAACGTTGGAACGGTAGATTTGGTGACGGTCATGTGGGTCAATGAAGCGTTTGATCCGAATCGTCCGGATACTTATTTCATGGAGGTGCAAGATGAAACAGCTCAAAGTGATGACCATCGTCGGGACGCGACCCGAGATCATTCGTCTGTCGGCCGTCCTTCATAAACTTGAACAATCTGAAGCCATCGAGCATATCCTCGTGCATACCGGACAAAACTATGACTACGAATTAAATGAGGTCTTCTTCGAAGATTTTGGACTAAGAAAGCCAGACCACTTTTTAAATGCCGCGACCGGTAGTCCGATGGAGACAATCGGCAACATCTTGATTCACATCGATCCGATTTTAGAACAGGAGCGTCCGGATGCGGTCCTCATCTTAGGCGATACGAACTCTTGCTTGACGGCCATCGCCGCCAAACGACGGAAGATTCCAATTTTCCATATGGAGGCGGGCAATCGCTGCTTCGACCAGCGCGTCCCGGAAGAGACGAACCGTAAAATCGTGGATCATACGTCGGATATCAATTTGACGTATAGCGATATTGCCCGGGAATATCTGCTTCGTGAAGGGTTACCGCCAGAACGGGTGATCAAGACTGGGAGTCCGATGTATGAAGTGCTCCACTCTAAGCGCGAGGCCATCGAACAGTCGGACGTGCTCGACCGACTCGGCTTGATGCGGGAGGGCTATTTCCTCGTCTCGGCTCACCGGGAAGAGAATATCAATTCGGACAAGTTATTTATCGCGCTCGTGGAAAGTTTGAATACGGTAGCTGACGTGTACGACCTTCCCGTCATCGTGAGTACGCATCCGCGCACGATGAAGCGGATCCAAGAGTTGAATATCACGTTCCATCCGCACGTCCGGTTGCTCAAGCCGCTCGGTTTCATCGACTACAATCACTTACAGCTCCATGCGAAGGCGGTCCTCAGTGATAGCGGGACAATCAGTGAAGAGTCTTCGATTCTCGGGTTGCGAGGTCTCAATATCCGCGAGAGTCATGAACGTCCCGAAGCGATGGAAGAAGGGGCCGTCCTTATGGTCGGGCTCGAGAAAGAGCGCATCCTCCAAGGCATCTCCGTCGTCTTGTCACAACCACGCCCACGACTCGTCAGCGACTACAGTATGCCGAACGTCTCAGACAAGGTCGTACGCATCCTCTTGTCTTATACGGATTACGTTCGACGTGAAGTATGGAAAGGTAGCGTCGACCCGAGACAGGTCGTCAAGGGAGGGATAAACGATGAAACAGAAGCTTGTCTTTATCAGTAATATCGCATCTCCGTACCAAGTGAAGCTCTGTTACGCCTTAGAGGAATATTTCGATGCAGAGTTTTGGTTTTATGAACACTTGGATGCGAATCGACCGGACTGGTGGAAAATCCCGCTCGGAGACAAATGTAAGATCTTAAAATACTCGAAACGGTTCCCGAAACTGAGCTATCTCTCACTCGGGTTGATTCCTGAACTCGTTCGTTTCAAGCCTGACATCATCTTGCTCGGAGGGTTCATGCCGATGCACGCATTGATCACAAAAGTGGCGAAACGGTTAGGGATCAAAACGGTCGTCATGAGTGAGCCGCTCCGGCCCCTTCAAAACGACGATGACCCGTCAAATCGATTGATGAATCGGATCGATAACCCTCGAAAAACACAGCTATTGCACTGGATGTTCAAAGATGCAGATTTATTCTTCAGCATGGGAACGGTCGCGGTCGATCAGTTCAAACGGGAGCTGCAGTTCAACCCGGATAAAGTCGTGCATGCCACGTATGCACAAGATATCGATGCCTATTTCGATCATGGTCTCCGTCATAAAAAACAAGGGGACACGTTCAAGTTATTGTTCGCGAATCGCCTGGTCGAACGCTATCAACCACTGCTCGTCCTCGAGGCGTATCGCAATTTATCAAAACGATACAACCTAGAGCTTTACTTGAACCACTCGGGTCAACAACTCGAAGCCTGTAAATCATACATTGCGGAACATCATCTCGAGAACGTTCATTTCTTAGACGAGATTCGGGCGTGGGACGAGATGCCGATCGTGTACGAACAAGCCGATATCTTGATTCTCCCGGCGACTTACTCGAACGGGAACGGGACGATTATCGAGGCACGGGCTTCCGGCATGGGGGTCGTCATCAGCAATCAGATCAACAACGTATCGCATCATTCGGTAGATGGAGAGAACTGTTACATGTGTGATGTCACGGTGGAGTCAATCGAAGCGGGAATCGAGCAATACTTGGCGCATCCCGAACGCTTGATCGAACACGGCAAACTCTCTCGTGAGCTCGTGAAATTCCATCGAAATGATGTGACGGCAAAAGGGTACTATGACACGTTGCGGGAGAAGCAAATCATTTCGTGAAGGAGTGTTCGTATGAAAGTCGCCATCATGCAGCCGTACTTTTTCCCCTACATCGGCTACTTCCAACTGATGCACGCCGTCGATACATTTGTCATCTTCGACGATGTCCAATTTATCAAAAAGGGATGGATTCATCGGAATCAGATTGTGATCGACGGTGAACCCCATCCATTCACCTTATCGATTCAAAAGATGAGCCAGAACAAGTTGATTTGTGAACATGAACGAGCGCTTGCGGAAGAGACGGTTGTGCGGCAAATCAAACAGCTGCATCACGCGTATCAAAAAGCGCCCTATTTCAATGAGGCGATGCCGGTTCTCGAACGCGCGCTGTCGAATCCAGAACGAAACGTCGCGATCTATCTCGCTCAAAGTCTACAAGAAGTGGCGCGCTATCTCCAAATCGATACTCGCTTTCTATTGACATCAGAACTTGAGCGAGACCCGACTTTGAGAGGACAAGAACGTGTAATCGATTATTGTAGGCAGCTCGGCGCGACCCATTACATCAATGCGATTAATGGGCGAGCACTCTATGATGAGGAATCGTTCCAACATGCTGGTATAGCACTATCCTTTTTACAGTCAGACCTCCCGGCTTACAGGCAGGGAACGGATACGTATCTGCCTTACATGTCCATCATCGACTGCATGATGAACTGCTCTGCTCAACACATTCATGAGATGCTTCATCGTTACGAACTTGTCGCCAATCATCAACCGACTTAGGAGGGAAGCATATGTTGCACATCGTTGATCTTCAGTCGAGTACACCACCGCTACCATCGCATGAGCCCGTCATTCCGGTCATTCAGTCGGCACTCCCTCCATTCGAAGAATATGTGGAAGAGATTCGATCGTTATGGGAGTCAAAATGGCTAACGAACAATGGGACGAAGCACCAGCAACTCGAACAAGCACTGAAAGACTATTTGAACGTCGAACAGGTAGCGCTCTTCACGAACGGTCACTTGGCGTTAGAGGCGGCAATCGAGGCGCTCGGACTGACAGGGGAAGTCATCACGACACCGTTTACGTTCGCTTCGACGACACACGCGTTGATTCGAAAAGGACTGACACCTGTCTTTGGAGACATTCGAGCAGACAACTATACGCTCGATGCTTCAAAAATCGAGCGATTGATTACATCAAAAACATCGGCCATTCTACCCGTGCACGTATATGGAAATGTATGTGATGTCGAGGCCATTGAGGCAATCGCGAAAAAACATAAGTTGAAAGTGATCTATGATGCAGCCCATACGTTCGGGGTGACGCTGAACGGACGTGGAATCGGAACGTTCGGAGATGTCTCGATGTTCAGTTTTCATGCGACGAAAGTCTTCCATACGATTGAGGGCGGGGCACTCACATTCAATGACCCGGCACTTAAACAACGCTTCGAGCGACTAAAAAACTTTGGCATCACGGGTCCTGAAACCGTCAAAGAACCAGGTGGGAATGCCAAAATGAATGAATTTCAAGCGGCGATGGGACTGTGTAACCTTCGTCATATCGATGAAGTGATGGCGAAGCGGAAGCAGATTCGAGAACTGTATGACGCCGCTTTGAAAGGAATCCCAGGGATTCGTGTACTCGAATATCAACCAGGCGTCCACCCGAATCATTCCTACTATCCAATCGTGTTCACGGATGCGGTCAATCGTCGAGACGAGATGGAGACGGTACTGGCTGCAAAAGGTGTGTTGACGAGAAAGTACTTTTATCCACTCGTCACGGACTACGACTGGATGGAAAATCGATTTGCGAGCCGACGCACACCGGTTGCCCAACAAATCGCGAATCGCGTCCTGACGTTGCCACTCTATCCTGATTTGACACCGACCGACGTCACGCGAATTTGTGACATCTTGAGAGAAAGGATGATGACACGATGAAAGGGATCATTTTAGCGGGCGGGAACGGTACGCGCCTCTATCCAATGACGAAAGCTGTATCGAAACAACTCTTACCAATTTACGACAAGCCGCTCATCTATTATCCGATGTCGGTCTTGATGCTCGCGGGTATCCGGGAAGTGCTCGTCATCTCTACTCCTCAAGACATTGGAGGGTATGAACGCCTCTTCGGTGACGGTCATCAGCTCGGGATTGACATCTCGTATAAAGTCCAGACGAAACCCGTCGGCTTAGCCGATGCCTTCATGTTAGGAGAAGAGTTCATCGGCGATGATTCGGTCTGCCTCATCCTAGGCGACAACGTCTTCTACGGACCTGACTTGACACGATTCTTAAAAGACGCCCAAGCGAAGACGAAAGGTGCGACGGTGTTTGGGTATCCGGTGAAAGATCCGCGGGCGTTCGGTGTTGTCGAGTTTGACGAGAATCATCGCGTCGTGTCCATCGAAGAAAAACCGGCCGTGCCAAAATCGAACTATGCGGTGCCGGGCCTATACTTCTATGACAATCAAGTCGTCGAATTCGCGAAACAAGTCAAACCGTCATCACGGGGAGAACTTGAAATCACATCCATCAACAATATGTATCTCGAGCGGGGCGAGCTGAACGTCGTCCTATTCGGGCGGGGGATGGCATGGCTCGACACAGGGACGCCGGAAGGCATGATCAAAGCTTCAATCTTTGTCCAGACGGTGCAAGAACGACAAGGCTACTATATCGCTTGTCTCGAAGAAATTGCGTGGCGACGTGGTTTTATCACACGTGAACAGCTTCGGGACATCGGCTTGACGCTCAAGATGACCGACTACGGTCAATATTTAATCTCACTCGTAGAGGAAGGGGAACAGACAAATGCATACGATCCTAGTGACTGGCGGAGCCGGGTTCATCGGTTCAAATTTCATAAAACACTATCGGGCAAAACATCCGACGTCCCGCATTCTTAACGTCGACGCGTTGACGTATGCAGGCAACCTAAACAACATCCAGGAGTTTGAGACCGACCCGCTCTACGTGTTTCGAAAAGTGGACATTCGGGATCGTCCCGCCATCGATGAACTGTTCACGCTATTTCAAGTGGATGAAGTCGTTCACTTTGCGGCAGAATCCCATGTCGACCGCAGCATCCTCGAGCCCGAGCTGTTTTTATCGACAAACGTACTCGGGACACAAGTGCTGTTAGATGTAGCAATGCGTCACTGGAAGCTACATCCGGATGACAAATACAGTCGGGAGTACCGAGAGGGTGTCTGTTTCGTTCACGTCTCGACAGATGAAGTGTATGGCTCACTCGGCGAGACCGGCTATTTTACGGAAGAATCACCGATTGCACCGAATAGCCCGTATTCAGCATCAAAAGCCAGTTCGGATTTACTTGTACGTTCGTATCATGAAACATACGGGCTCCCCGTCAAAACGACACGTTGCAGCAACAACTATGGCCCGTATCAATTCCCGGAAAAACTGATTCCGCTCATGGTGCATCATTGCATGACCGGGAAACTGCTTCCCGTATATGGGGATGGCGGACATATTCGGGATTGGCTACACGTTCAAGACCATTGTGAAGCCATCGATCTCGTTCGGGAGAAAGGTCGCTTCGGAGAGGTGTATAACATCGGTGGAAACAACGAGAAGACGAATCTCGAACTCGTTCGTACGATTTTACACGTGTTTCAACTATCAGACGATAAGATTCAGTTCGTCACCGACCGACCTGGTCATGACCGACGTTATGCGATCGATGCCTCTAAAATGCGGGAAGAGCTCGGTTGGACACCTCGTTATCAGTTTGAACAGGGAATGGAAGAGACGATTGAATGGTATCGCACGCACCCAGAATGGGTGGAGGACGTCGTAACGGGAGCTTATCGCGATTACTACGAAAAAATGTACGCTTCTCTATAGAAAGGGGAAGGTTCAATATGTATGAACGGTATTTTAAACGAATGCAAGATCTCACCTTAGCATCGCTCGCACTACTCGTATTGAGCCCAATCTTATTCGTTGTCGGTGTGATGATTCGAATCAAGCTCGGGGGCCCCATCTTCTTTCTACAGGAACGCCCGGGTAAGGATGGCGTCGTATTCCATTTAATCAAATTTCGGACGATGACAGAGGAACGAGATGAACATGGAGAACTGCTTCCCGATGAGAAGCGTTTGACACCATTCGGTCAGAAGTTACGTTCCCTTAGCATCGATGAGTTACCAAGTCTGATCAACATCATCAAAGGGGACTTATCGATTGTCGGTCCTCGGCCGCTCCTTGTGGAATATTTACCTAGATATAGTGTGGTACAGAAACGACGTCATGAGGTGCGACCTGGATTGACCGGACTTGCTCAAGTGAATGGGCGTAACCGTTTGTCGTGGGAAGACCGGTTTAACTTAGATGTTCGATACGTGGACCATATCACGTTTTTAGGGGACTGGAACATTGTTGTTCAAACGGTTTATAAAGTATTTAAACGAGATGGGATCTCTTCTGAAACCTCAGCGACGATGGAAGCGTTTATGGGAAATGAATCTATACATGATTGAAACACCTTTTTGCAAAAGCAGAAGGTGTTTTTTTTGAGTTCGACATACATAAATAGAACATTTATGACATATTGAAAGTTTTAATTGTCTGATAATGGATATAATGTATGTAGTATCTTGTTCCCGTCGTCTCTTAACATATGGAGGGGTCTATGGAAAAAAAGTACTTACTGTTCGCGATGCTGTTAATTGGGTTCATCTCGTTGAATCATCCGCTTGTGTATGAAGCAACGAACGATGCGACGTGCGTAGAATGTCAGGAAGAACCAGTACCAATTGAAGAAACGGAGGATCCCGATCCCCCACCGGAAGAGGTGATTCCACCAAATCCGTCGGAGTCATCTCCGCCATCAGAAGAACATCCCCCGCCACTTGACGCTGACGTAGACGAAAAGGAAATCCAAGAACCGGTTGAGATGATTCCGATACCGGATGATTCAGGTGCGACAGTGCCTGAACGAAACGAAGAGGGAGATTTCCCGACCACCCCACCTGTCACCGAATCCAGGGAACCAAATCAGGACATCCCGACTGAAGATATGCCTGCTGTAGACGTTCCTTCTACTCCTCCGTCATCGGACGAAGTGACAGAGGAAGAGGCAGAAACAGCGGAGGAAGTATCCGGGATTATCGGCATATCATTGCTTGATGACCTCACCTTGGACGGTTCATATTCAGACCGCGTGACATTGACAGCCACGGGGAGTGGGGTTCTCAATTTGAACCTGTTAAAAAATCGATACGTCATCTTTAAAATTCCGACTCGTTTGATTCCTTACATCAATCAAGCGAGTTTGACTGGAACCTACGATGTACCGTCTATTAGTGTTATTGGTGCGGAGGTTGGACGTAAAACTGGGACGTTCAATGCGTTGACAGTCAATCCTGAGAGCGGACAAGTCATTGTAAACGTCAATGACTTATTGAATGTCTCGCTACTCACGAGGTCCACGTATAAGTTCACGCTCAGTTTTACACTGTCATCGCTACCACTAGGACACCCACAGCAATATACGTTTTTTAGTCAGGTGACGAACGAAATCGTGGACATTGAACTCCTTTCCGACGGGAGCGATTCATGGACGCTTACGTTAGAGGGTCCTCTGTTTTATTTAACTGTGCCCTCCACGATTGATTTTGGGATTGTGCCCCTTCACGAAGCGAGACGAACGGTGAATCGCCAAACGATGATGACATTAATTGTGTCGCATGAGCGGGCACTCGGTTATCCGTGGCGACTCCTAGTCAACGCCTCGCCGTTACAGACGAGTGAGGGAGATGTTCTCGAAAACAGTGTCCACTTTCGAACGACGGATGGACAACTGTTGCCTCTTGAACAAGGACCACAACTGATCACGTCCGGCGTGATGGAAACGGAACCGACAACACTTTCCTATCCTTCTGATGAAGGGATTGTTCTCGATTTACAAACACAAACACCACGTGCGCAACAATATTACTCAACGATTACTTGGACACTCGTCAACGCGCCTTGAAAAGGAGATGACCGATGATGAAATGGAATAAAGTAACGGGTTGGATGATTGGATTATGGGTTGTTGGAAATGTGATGACGGTAAATGCTGCGACGACAGGGACGACAAACGCCATCATTGACTTTGTCGACCTCGAGCCGCCTGAGATTTTAGATCCAGAAAATCCGGATATCGTCTTGGACCCCCAACCGAATGAAGGAGACGGGGACGTGAACGATACAGCTGGTGATCTGACGCTCGACTTCGTTCCGCATCTTTATTTCGGGTCAAACGAGATTGAAAATGATTTGGCGGCGCGATATGAAGCAGTGCTTCCTGCCAAAGGTGGTTCACTCACGAAAGGTCCATTCCTTCAAGTGACCGATCGCCGCATCATCCCGGGGCAGTGGACGGTTTCAGTTAAAGCTTCAACATTTATGAGCAATGGAGCAAAGACTTTAGCTGGAGCGTATTTGACATTTTCTGAAGGCGTCGTGACCAGTCCGGATACGAATAGTGGATTCACAGGTCCGAAGTTACGAAGTGAAGTGATTCAGGTGATTGCGGATGACTTAGCAGGAGCGGTCCCTCTCTTGTCAGCCGATACAGGAGAAGCTCCATTCACATGGCTCGCACATTGGATTGGAGAAGGAGATGTCGGTGTGTTTTTGGATATCCCAGTGAATACGAAACAAGTCGGAGAACACACGTCTGTTCTGACATGGACACTCAGTCCTGATTTAGGGCCGTAAGAGGGTCGAGGATGAGAATGTGTTACAGACTACTCTCCATCTTATTCGTTTGTCTATTCGTCAACTCCGTGACGCCAGTAAGCGCGCAAACCGGAGAAGTGGGTTTTTCCGTTGAACGGGTCCCACATGTTCAGCAAACGAATGACCGTGTCGGGTATTTTGACTTGCTCGTGAAGCAAGATGATGAAACGACGTTAGACGTGATCATCCACAACCATGCGTCTGAAGACAAGACGTTCGATGTAAAGATTGGGAATGGCTATACGAATGAGAACGGGGTGGTCATGTATGATCAGGAGAAAGCCATCTCAAATCATCTCTCTTTCACAGAACTTGTATCCACTTTTGATGAAAACGTAACGATTGCGTCAGGCGAGTCGAAGCGAATATCGTTCGTATTGAAGAGCGTGAATGAAGACGTGAACGGCGTCATTTTAGGAGGGATTCGCGTATCCGAAACGGAGAAGCGACAAGAAGACGCGCAGGTCGGACTTCAAAATCGATATGAATACGTGATTGGCGTCGTCTTACGAACATCGGTTAAACAAGTCCCGTTTGGTCCAGAATGGCAAGGCGTGAACGTCAATCAAGAGCATCATTATCCACACATCGCGTTTCAAGTGATGAATGCATCCGGCTCCATCAGTCAAGACTTGGACGTTCAAATGACGATTCGATCGGATGAACAAGATGTGAAGCTCGATCATGCGATGGAGGCGAAGCTCGTCCCTTACACATCGACGGGTTTTCGCTTCCCGCTGACGAAACGACTAGATGCGGGCACTTATCAAGTCGAGATGACGATGACCGAATCGGGTACAGGGGCGACTTGGACTTGGGAAGACGAACTGGTCGTTTCTGAAGAAGAGGCGGAAACGATTCGCGAACGTGTCGAGCAACCGATTGTGGAAGAATCAAGCTTCTTTAGCGGAACGTGGACGATGTCGTTGCTTGCGCTTCTGTTGACGGTAGCATTCTTGTACATCGTTCATTTAAGAAGAAAGTTAAAGACACAATAACGTCAAATCCTCGTCGATGGAACGAGGATTTTTGTATGCATGCAGGAATTTCACACACTTTCTCGAATAGGACAAAAAGAAAAAGCGCCCGACCGAGGTCAAACACTTTTCTTCATTTGCTGTTTTCGGTCGCGTTGTACTTTCCAAATCACTGACACAATGACAATCAGGATTGGAGCGAATACCCATGGTCGAGCTTCTAAGATTGAAACGAGCTCAAAAATGGAGAGCCAACCACTCACCATGATCAACACAAGTAAAAAGGTTTTCAGTCCCCCCCGGACTGGAAGCCAAAAATAAATCAATAACGTCACCAAAAAGAAAGCGATTAAGCCCATACGGTTTGTCCTTTCACCCATCATTTTGACTCATTATAGCAAAGAACATCGAGAGAGTGTTAGAAGCTTCACTTCTTGGGCGTATTTGAGTACGCTTAGAAAAGATGATTGAAGGAGGAACTGATGTGAAATTTGGAATTATAGGCTTAGGATATGTTGGATTGGCGACACTATGCGGATTGGCCAAAGCTGGTCATGAAGTCATCGGGGTCGAGACGCACCAAGGGAAGTTAGGTCTCCTGAAGAGTGGTCACCCTCCATTCCACGAACCGGGCATGGCGGACGTGTTACAAGAGCACGCCGATCAAATCACGTTGACCGACGAAATCGCGGATGCAGATCATGTCGACTATTTGGTTCTCGCGGTCGGCACACCGAGTAAGCCCGATGGAAGTTGTGACCTCTTTTATATCGAGACAGCTCTATCTGAATTGAAGACGAAACACAAGGTCATCATTCGTAGCTCGGTCCCACCTGGCACGACAGATTTGTTGAAAATCATGTATCCTTCTCATACGTTTGCGATCGTACCCGAGTTTCTACAGGAAGGGCGCGCCCTCGCGGATGTCATGAAACCACATCGTGTCATCATCGGATGTGAGGACCTTGAGGTTTGCGAAGAGTTGGCAGGGATTTATGGTCGACTTGGCGTCCCGCTCATCTGTACGACACCGATCAATGCCGAGCTCATCAAATACGCCTCGAACGCCTTTTTGGCGACAAAGATCAGCTTCATGAACGACTTGTCTCGTCTAGCCGATGAGGCAGGAGCTGACATCACGACGATTGCGGACGGGATGGGGCTCGACCCACGAATCGGGCGTTCGTTCCTCAACGCTGGAATCGGATATGGGGGCTCTTGTTTCCCGAAAGATATGGATGCGCTTCTTCATGTCGCAAAAGAAAATGACGTCAATCTTCGCGTCATCAAGGCGGCAGCGAAAGTGAACGAAACACAAGCGCCGTACGTATTGTCGAAACTTCATCTAGAACCTAAGATGCGTGTCGCCATTCTCGGCTTGGCATTCAAACCAGGAACGGATGATATGCGAGATGCACCGTCCATTCTACTCGCACACCATATGGTCGCCCGCGATGTCGAGGTCATCGGCTATGACCCGATCGCAACATGGGAATATCCACAAGCAGCGTCTGTAGAAGAAGCCTTGAAAGATGCAGATTATGCGATTCTTGTCACGGAATGGGAAGAGCTTGTGAACTTGGCACCGGAAGCCTTCTCCGGCATGCGTCAACGTCGGTTGATTGATGCGCGGAATGCGTGGAAGTTCGCGCGTGACCCGGGTGACGTCGCGTACGAAGGCATCGGCCGAATGCAACGTCCGTCCAACACCCCGACATCAAACTAAATCTTCTGAGGGACCGCTTCATTCAGCGGTCCTGTTTTTGTGTAGGATGAATCTTTTGTGTGACTCATGACTTAAAGGAAAGAAGAGGAGGTGAGGCACATGTGGATTCTTGTATTGGCGGCGGTCATCGTCATCGCACTCGGTTTTGCGGTAGACCGTCTCGGATGGCACGATTTGATTTCTGGCTACAATACGATGTCGAGAGAGAAGAAGGAACGGGTAAACATTCAAAAAGTGGCACGTCTTGTCGCGTGGATGTGTTACGGGATTGGTGCTATCTTTCTCCTCATCGCGCTCATCGAAGGATTTGAATTGGACATTTCACTCGCCCCCTTTTTTATCGTGATGATCGTCTTCATCGTAGCCATGCTTTGGCGTATGCAAAAGTATGACGGCAACATCTATGACGAATCAGGGCGTTTGAGACCGGGCGGTAAAAAGCGTCTCATCCCGATTGTCATCGTCTCCGTCGTCTTACTCGTCGGAGTGCCGGCGCTCATGTTTTGGTTCAGTCAACCGACCGAGGTGACGGTGACAGACTCAACGATTGTCATTGAGGGGAGCTATAGCCGTGAAATCCCATTCGATGAACTCGATGATGTGACGTGGACGACGTTACCCGAAATCGCGCGACGGACGAGCGGGGCGGAATCGGGATCACGTCTGACGGGACATTTTCGAACGAAAGCAGGGGAGGACGTTCTTCTCTTTATCGACCGTGATGTCGAGCCGGTCATTCGACTCGATTGGTCGGAAGAACCAATTTATTTGAATCAGTCCTCGGCAGAAGCGACGAGGCAATTATATGAGGACATTCGTTCTCGCTGAAGAAAGGGACACTCAATTCGAGTGTCCCTTCGTCTTGACCCATGATTCAAATGAAGCCGCATCGAGTGCGGGTGAGAAGTAGTAACCTTGCCCGAGCTCGACCCCTTCCCGAATCATACGGGACAGGTCGCTCTCGGTCTCGATGCCTTCCGCGAGAGCGGTCAACTGCTGTTCGTTCGCAAAGCGTGAAACGGCACGTAAGAAGGACGTACTCTCTTTCGCTTTCCCACTCACATACATCCGGTCGATTTTCACTTCCTGAATCGGTAAGTGCCAAATCGCTTCGAATGAGGCATACCCAGTTCCAAAATCATCAATCGAGAGACAATACCCGAGGTCGGCGATATCTTCTAACCGCTCGAGCTCGCTCGCATACGACATGATATCCGATGACTCGGTCAATTCGATTTTCAATCGGTCCGGTAACCATGGATACTTCTCAATCGAATCCCGAAGCTTCGTCACGATTGATGGGTCGACGGAGTGGGCCGACAAGTTGAACGACAGAGAGATGTCTTCAAACGAAGTTCCTTGCCAAGCGACGAGTTGTTCAATCGTCTGGTCGAGGATGTTGTGCGACAGCCACAGGATTTGATCAGACCGCTCGGCGATTCGGATGAATTCGTTCGGTGGAATGATTCCCATCTCAGGATGTGTCCAACGGGCGAGTACTTCCGCACCGACGACGCGTCCGGTTTTCAGCTCGACTTGCGGCTGATAGGCGACCGTCAAGTCACCTTTTCGAATGGCATCCGGAAGTGCCTGTTCAATCAAGGCGGCGAGTTGCATCTGAGCCAAGATGTCTGAGTCATACCAAACGAGCGGCGTACGTGTTTCTTTCGCATGTTGCAAAGCTTTCATCGCCTCGAATAGGCAATCGTTATACGCCGGTTTCGTCTCGGTCGCACCGAGTTGGATATGCACGTTTTGTCGCTTGTGATTGACGGTCAATTCGCTCGGGAACAATTCCAGCAGTTCATGTTCATCCTCGGCAGTGAAACCTTTCACGTACAACATGAACATATCATCCCGATATCGACCGAAGAGATGGTGCGCATATTTCGATAGACGGGTTTCGACAGCGCGGGCGAACTCCGTCATGAGTAGGTCCGCATACGCCGGGTCGTACCAGTCGACGAGATGATGGTAGTCGTGTAATCGGATCAAGACGAACGCCCCGTCAATCTCTTGTCGCTCCCATTTTCTGATGAAGCCATACTCGTTATAGAGATTCGTCGCCAAATCAAAGCGGACGAGTCGGTCGACTTTTCGCTCTCGTTCGACCCGGTCGGTCTCGTCTTCGACAATCAAATAGTACGTCAGTTTTTCTTCCCGTTTGAGCGGGGTGAGTTTGATGTTCAAATAGCGTGTGTGTTCACCTTTTAAGTGAATGATGAACTGGGCGCTCGTCCCTTGGTCGGTCACGCCTTCGAGTGCTTGCTCGAACAGGCGCCGCCCCGTCTCGGTGAACAGTTGATTGATTTCGTATAAGTTTCGGTCACCGAAAAATTGACGGAACATCTCGTTTCGTTCCATCAGATTATATGAGTCGTCCATCAAGGCGATGGCGAGACCCGTCTCGGAGAAGAGCGATGACCAACGTTCGTGATAGCGAACGAGCTCTTGTGAGCGATTTTCGAGCTCATGGACGGTCGAATGGACGCTCACCGCAATCTCACGTAATTCGTCCTCGATGCCACGAAAGTCATGTGTTTTCGGGAACGTCGCTTCGACCGGATCTAAGCTTGGGTCAATGGCGAGCGCACGTGCTTTCAAATGTGCCAAATCGTGAGTGTACCGTTTACGCGTATAGTAGAGCAGGAAAAGCAGTCCGAGCGATAAGAGGAGTGTCATGACAAACGACGACGTGGCAAGGACTTGATAATGCTTACTTTCTTCTCGCAACATCGTCTCGGACGTGGAACGAATCGAGCGAAGGGCAGCGTAGGCATCTTCGTAAACGTTCGTCGAGTTGACGTAACGGGCTTCAAGTGACGCTTCACGACTGGCCATATTCGCAAACGTTTGACCACTTTCTGCGACATCGATGACGGCTTTCGTTTGTAACGCTTCGTTTTGATCGATGATTTTTTGAATGATTGTCGCTTCATTGACAATCAAATCAACAGTGCTCATCAATTGTTCCTCGTCAATCGTCTCTTGGAACAACGTCTCGCTATTGCGCATAAGCATTGACTGCATTCGCATCATCGCATCCGTCAGCTCATACGTGGCGTTCGGTTGATTTGTCTGTTCGAGCGCTTGATAGAGCCAACGCCGATTGATTGAACTGATGACATCAGACGGGACCGCTTCGAACTGTTCTGCATCGAGAACGCCTTCCAAGTCATTCGAAAATGTCTGAAGCGTCTCTCGTTCTTGTTCGTCTACACCTGATTCAAAGTCTTTCTGCAGTCGTTCATTGTATTGAAGCGCGCGCTCTTTATAAGGGATAGAAAGAAATGATGTCGTTTGATTCGATTGATCCTCATAGCGAGTCGCCGCCTCGAACAAGGTGACATACGCTTCGACACCAGCGAGGTTTGCCGCCTGATTCAAGTTCGTGATCGTCTCGTCGATCGCTTCTCGTTTTTCATGCCAGTAATAACTCGTCCCGAGTCCGAACATCAAGACACCGATGAGACAAGCGATTGCGAGTACCATCGTGTAGGTACGGTATGGAATTTTAGCAAAACGGGGTTGGCCCATCCGGCACCTCCTTTTTTCCTTCATCATACTTCCGTTTTCGTTTCACTGGATGAAAATCCTGCAAAACGAAAGAAAAACCCGACTTTCGTCGGGTTTTATGGCGTGACCAAAGTCACGGTCGTTTGTAACCAATCAAGCGTGATTGCCAATACGGTTCTTTACTAATTTGGTTGTAACCTAAGCCGTACGAGCCGGCATGAATGAATGTATCGGCATTGATCATGATGCCCATATGCGAAGGTCCCGCAGTGTACGTATTCTCGAAGAAGACGAGGTCACCCGCCTGAGGGACGAACGACGTCGGTAACTGTGGACCAAAGTAAGCACCAGCCCAGTAGTTGGCCACGTTTGTGCGTGGGATGCTGACGCCTGACTGATTGAATACATAATAGATGAGACCTGAACAATCAAAACCACCATTTGCCGGGCTAGAAGAGGCCCATACATATGGGGTACCGACGTATTGTTTGGCGACCTGAATCGTAGCAAGTCGTGTCGCCTGCGCGTTCTGACCCGTGATTTCGGTGACAGCTGACTTCGCAACAAAACCTGAAGCGAGCTTGTAGTGGGTCGTCGTTTCCCCGATCACGTTCAACAATTCCCCGCGCAGCGTCGAACCGATCGTACTGCTCGACTCGTTCGCCTGTGCCCGAATCGCCGTTGGGTAATACGTATAGTATGAATTCGCATCATACGAACCTTCCACCCACGTCGGTCCTTCGGTTCCGGTCGAACCTTTTGAGACCGTCTTGACGTAAGCGGAAGCGACAAAACCGACCGTATTGCCATAGTAGATTTGAAGCCAGCCGTTTGATGCTTGAACGACACGTAATGTCTGTCCGGCCTTGACGCTCCCGATGATCGTCGCGTTCGTCGACGCGCTCGACCGAACGTTCAGGGACGGTGTGTTCACGACATAATCGACTTCCGCATTCCCGGCACCGGCATCGCCTTCGTTCGGGGTTGGATTGCTTGGAGTTGTCGTCGTCTGCTTCAAATACCCAGCGCTCACGTAACCGGATTTACCGTTATACGTGACGTAATACCAGTCACCTGACTTCTTCGTCGCTTGAACGACCGTACCGTTCGGGATATTCGTCACGAGTGCATAGCCGATGCCGGCGCCTTGGCGTACGTTCAAGTTCGCCGTCGTGATAAACTGCTGGTTCACCGTATTTTCCGAAGGTGTGCTCGGAGTTGGCGTAGTCGTGACAGGTGTGGACGGTGTCGCGGATCCTGATGTCGTTAAATATGTATGAGCGACATAACCTGTGCGTGAGCCATATTTGACTTGTGACCATGAACCTTCTCGTTTTAGCACCGTGACGGCTTTCCCCTTTGGAATCGTCAATACGATACTGGCTTTCGTCGACTTAGAAGCACGGAGGTTCAAGTTGACTTTCGTCTTCGCGGTGGTCGCACTCGGTTTCACGCTAGGCGGTGTCGTCGGTGCAGGTGTTGTGGGAGTCGACGTTGAAGTCTTTTTCAAGTATCCATTGTGCACCCACCCCGTTTGACCACCGTAGCTCACTTTTGACCATGAGCCGTTCGTTTGGATTGGCGTGACGACTTTTCCTTTTGGAATCGTCAATAGGATTCGATGGGACGTCCCGGCGCCCGAGCGTAAATTTAACGCATCCGTCGTCGCCATGCGCGTCGTGCTCGACGTTGAGAGTGACGAACCGCCTGTCGACCCAGAACCAGATACTTGAAGCGTTTGACCGATTCGGATGGAATCAGACGTCAATCCGTTCAACGATTTTAATGCCGAAACGGAAAGGTCGTAGGATCGGCTAATGGACCACAACGTATCACCGGATCGCACCGTGTGTGTACTTGCGGCGGCGGCTTCATCTGTATGAGCCAATACGCTGACCGCTGCGAGAGCCGCGAATGAATAGGTGAGACCTGACTTTGGATTCATAGCGTCACTTCCTTTCAAAAATGAGAGCGAAACATTCAACAAGTGAAACAATACAAGTTCATTGTACGGTGAGATGAAACGAGCAAGCAATGGGACAAATGGTCAATTCGGGTCTCTTTCTTGTAAAGGAGGTCAATAATTTAGAAGTGGGAATAACTACCTATTTTATTCATTCGAAAAAGTAGGAAGCATTGACTTTCTGTTGAATTTTGGAAAACGTGAGACGAAAGGTTTCATGCTATCATAATGTCAAATCAAATGTGGTGAGGTAAAAGACTGATGGTCGAGAAGAACTTTTCAAACCAAACATATCGTAAACATCAAGAGAAACTGTTCGAGCTCGTACGCATGCCAATCGTGACGGAAGACACGGTACAAGAGGCAACGCAATATATGTGTGAAATCGTTGCCGATATGCTGGCGGTCGATACGGTGTCGATTTGGCATTTTGATTCATCCTATCGGTCGATTTCGTGCCAAGTCGCCTATTCTCCTGAATCAGGTACGCATTATCCAAAGTTAACCATTCATCGTAACCTCGCTCCAGATTATTTTGATGCACTTCAAAAAGATCGGGTGCTTGCGATTGAAGATGTTCGGAATCATCCTTGGGTGAAGGAACTATACACCGACTATTTCGTGGAAGGACAGCGAATCCAATCGATGCTCGATGCGCCGATTTATGCGAATAATCGCGTCAAAGGTGTCATCTGTTGTGAGTCATTCTTCCCACGAGAATGGACCTATCTCGAGGAATTAATCATTAGTACACTGACAGACTTTATTTCGATTCTCTACTTCCGGCTTGATCGACAGGCGGTCGAGACACACATTCGTCGTCTTGCCTATATAGATGAATTGACGGGGCTTTTAAAAGATACGGGTTTCATCGAGAAAATGGACGAGGAACGCCAGCTTCAACCTCAACAACTTGGCGCTTTAGTCTATTTGAAGGTCGACGATTTTCGGTCGATCGAGGACGCGATTGGAATCGAAAAATCAGATGAGATTGTTCGAGAAGTGGCCAATCGCCTGCGTCGTTATGTCGACGAATCGAATCTAAGTCGCATGTCGCAGTCAGGATTTGCGATTTGGTTGCCGTACGGGGATCGAATCAAATTGAATGCTGTCGCGGATGAATTGTGTGAAGTTCTCGTACGCGATCCGTTCCATGTCGATGAGTTAGAAGTCATCTTGACGATGAGCGCGTTTATCGCCGTCGAACAAAAGGACATCACGACCCTCGAGATGGTTCACCGAACGCGCATCGCTGCGAGTGAACGAGCGTTTCAGCGGGCTGCGATTGTCTTCTATGAAGAAGAGATGGGGACGAAAGCGGCGAACCGACTGATTTTAGAGATGAATTTACGAAGTGGGCTCGCCGGGAATGAGTTCATGCTGTATTATCAACCGAAAATCGATGCGACGACCGGAGTGCTCAGAGGGTTCGAAGGTTTGATGCGCTGGAATCATCCAGAGCGTGGTCTCGTCCCTCCGCTCGACTTCATCCCGCTCGCCGAATCGACGGGGGTCATCATTGACTTAGAAGAATGGGCATTCGTCACGGCCTGTCGCCAGCTCAAACGGTGGCATGACCGGGGAGACCGGTATTCACTTGCCCTCAACTTATCAGCACGTCACTTCTTGTCTGAAGGAGTCGTCGAGAAGTTCGCCCAAATTGCCCGTGAAGAGGGTGTCTGTACGAGCTATTTGACCCTCGAAATCACCGAGAGTGTCGGCATGGAAAACCAACAGCATGTCATCGACCGATTTGTTGCGTTCCGAGAAGAAGGGTTTTCGATTTCAATCGATGACTTCGGGACCGGATTCTCGGCGTTCGTCTACTTGAAGCACTATCCAATTCACGAGATCAAAATCGATCGTCAATTCATCCAAGTGACGGAGAACGATCCGACCGGAAACGTCATCGTCGAGTCGATCGTCGACCTCGCGCGAGGACTGAACTTGAAGACCGTCTGTGAAGGGATCGAGACGATTGAACAGTGGCATGCGTTACGCGAGCTCGGCTGTGATGAGATGCAAGGGTATTACTTCTCTAAACCGTTACCGCTCGAGGAACTCGAGACATGGATTGATCACTATATGACACAAAAAAGGGACGCCTGAGTGCGTCCCTTTTGCTATGGGGTGAAGAGAATTCGGATGGTCGTCCCTTGTCCAGGATCGCTTTCGACCTCGACCTTTCCACCGTGTGCTTCGATGATATCACGCGAAATGGCCATTCCTAGACCGCTCCCACGGGCATCATCTGTGTTCGTACCACGGTAATAGCGTTCGAAGATATAAGGTAAGTCGGATTCAGCAATCCCGTTTCCGTTATCCTCAATCGTGACGACGTCCTCGTCGACCCGAACCGACACGATGACCGATTCGTCGTTATGAAGAAGCGCATTATATAAGAAGTTGAGCAGGGCACGCTTCATAAAGTGGCGGTCAATCGAAACGGTCGCTGCCGCTGTCGCCTCGAATTCGATCTGACGCTCACTGAAACGAGGGTCGTTCAACACGTCGATGATGAGTTCGCGAACGAACGGCTCGAGGCGCGTCTCTTCCAACGCGAGCGGGAAGTCGCCGTGTTGCAGACGCATCGTCAAGTTGAAGTCATCGAGCAATTCTTTCATATATTTCGCCTGGCGTTCAATCACGTGTACGTATTGGCTACGCTCGGCTATATCTAGAGATTCGTCATCCAATAGTTCGGCATATCCTTGAATCGAGGCGAGTGGAGTCTTCAAATCATGCGACACATTACTCATCCATTCTTTCCGTCGCTCATCGAGTTCCTCGCGTTGTCGTTCGTATGTCGTCAATGTCTCCGAGACCGCATTCAAGTCGTGGAAGACAGGGCGATAAATGCCGACACGTTTCGGTTCGGATGTCGAGAAATCCCGACGTTTCAGCTGGTGAATGCGCTCGGTCAGTCGATAGACGGGGCGGGTCAATCTGGAGCTAAACAAAAGACCGATCAAGGCGGCCACGAGCAAATCGACGACGAGAATCCAGAGGAACGCCTTTGCGATATAGGAGAGGACTGCTTGTTCATCTAGCATAAAGAGTGCCCGGCGTTCACTAGCATCCGGAACACCAATGAGGTAGCTGTAATCGTCAAACTCTCCGATGAAGTAGAGACGAAGCTCATCATCCATATATTTATAAATTTGAATCAGCTCGATTGGCGAATAGGCGTCTGGCAATCCACTCGGTGCGTCAATCTCACTGACGACTCGTCCCGTCTCATCTAAAAAGCGGATGAACGCCCCATATTGCTCGAGCGCCTCCTGACCTTCAGTTGAGACGACGGGTTCTCCGTCCTCGAGTGACAGGTACGTGCTGAAGTTACGGGTGAACGTCTCCCCTGAGTTGCTTTCGACATCATCGATACCCGTTCGGTCGTTGAGTAGCACAAATAAGATGACGATGTTCAGAAAGACGACGATGGCGACAATCAATACAATCGACAGTAAATAGCGACCGGTCAGCTTCCATTTCATCATGATCGCTCCTTACACCGTCAACCGATAGCCGAGACCTTTGACCGTCTTGATGTAGGTCGGGGCAGACGGGTTCGGCTCGATTTTTTCACGCAATCGCCGTATGTGGACCATGACCGTGTTATCCGAACCGAAAAACGATTCGCCCCATACTTGTGTGAACAGTGTCTCCTTGCTGAGAATTCGATTCGGGTTTCGTAAAAAGCAGGCGAGGAGACCGACTTCTTTCGCCGTCAATTCCAATCGTTCGCCGTTCATATACACTTCCGTCTCATCTTCATTCATAAGGAACGGTCCGACGGTCGTCTCTTCCATCGGTGCTTCCATCATCGATAGCCGTCTTAACTGTGCTTTTACGCGGAAGGCCACTTCTTTCGGACTGAACGGCTTCGTGATGTAATCGTCACCCCCGATGGCGAGGCCGAGCAGTTTATCGACTTCTTCCGATTTAGCGGATAAGAAGAGGATGGGGATGTTCGAGTGTGCCCGAATCTGTTGGCAAAGTTGATAACCTTCCCCGTCCGGTAACATGACGTCCAAAATCGCCAAATGCGGATGGAACGTCTCGAAGACGTCATACCCGTCCTTCAATGTGTGGGCGGTCCGGATTTGCGTGATTCCTTCCTTTTCGAGTGCGCGTTGCATCAACGTACATAAATCTTGTTCATCATCCACGATGAGAATCCGTGGTTGTTCCATCGTCATCACCTCTATTCAAGCATATCATGTAAGGATTTTGTAAGGTACGCGTGAGTTGAAGTTAAGACAAGGGGCGTAATGTAAGAGTCAGAAAGAGGTGCTGAACATGGAAACATTATTACAAGTGAAATCGATTCAAAAGACATATGGAAAAGGAAGTATGACATTTCGGGCGCTCGATGACGTGTCGTTCACAATCGAACATGGTGAGTTCGTCGGAATCATGGGACCGTCCGGGGCCGGGAAGTCGACGCTACTGAACGTCCTCGCGACAATCGATACGCCGACGTCCGGTGAGATTCTTGTGGAAGGAGAGGATATCGCGTCGATGAACGAAGAGGCGCTCGCAGATTTCCGACGCGACCATCTCGGCTTCATCTTCCAAGACTACAACCTGCTCGACTCGTTGACGGTACGGGAAAACATGTTGCTCCCACTCGCCGTCTCAAAGACGCCCGTTCACGAGACGCGAGAGAAAGTCGAACGATTGGCGAAGCGGTTTGGGCTTGAAGGGATTCTCGAGCAGTACCCGTATCAAATCTCAGGAGGACAGAAACAGCGGACGGCCGTCTGTCGGGCTTTGATCTCGGACCCGAAACTCATCTTCGCCGATGAACCGACCGGCGCGCTCGACTCAAAGTCGGCGACGGATTTATTGAATATGCTCGCACGGTTGAACGAGGCCGAGACGACCATCATGATGGTGACACATGACGCCTTCGCGGCAAGTTTCTGTCGCCGTGTCCTCTATATCCAGGACGGACGTTTAAATAAGGAACTGATTCGTGGCAACGCCTCACGGGATGCGTTCTACCAAACAATCCTCGAGGAGTTGGCGAAAGGCGGTGCCGTCGATGACGCTATTTGAGCTTGCGAAGAAAAACGTCGCACGTAATTTGTCGCGATACGCGCTCTACGTCGGGACGACGATCTTCTCCATCGTCATTTACTTCACGTTTGCGACGCTCAAACATAGTCATGAAATCAGTGCACTCGCGGAGACGTCAAAGAAAATTAGTGGATTGATGAGCACGTCGACGTTCATCCTCATGTTGTTCGTCGCGCTCTTCATCGCCTATTCGAACGCCTTCTTTTTAAGAGGGCGAAAGCGGGAAGTCGGGCTCTACTCACTACTCGGGGTCCGAAAGAAACAAATCGGACTGTTGCTCTTGTTTGAGAACATCGTCATCGGAGCGGTGTCTTTGATTATCGGAATCGTTCTCGGACTCTTCGGGTCGAATGCGCTTCTTCAACTGTTGATGCGTCTCATGAAGAGCGACCTCGACATTGGATTCGCCTTCTCGGCGTCGGCATTCGTGGAGACGTTCCTCGTGTTTCTTGCCATTTTTCTCTTTACTTCGTTCCAAGGGTATCGGGTCATCTATCGCTTCAAGTTGATCGAGCTGTTCCATGCGGATAAGAGCGGGGAAGGTGTGCCGACGGCGAAAAGATGGGTCGCTTTGATGGGTATCCTCACAATCGGCGTTGCCTATTGGCTCGCGCTTCAAGACTTGATGACGTCCTCGCTTTGGAGAACGCTCGGGCTCGCCATGCCGCTGCTCATCATCGGGTTGAGCGTCATCGGTTCGGCGCTCTTATTCCATAGCGTGTTGATCTTTGCCCTGACGTGGTTGAAACAGAATGAGCGCTGGTCGTGGAAACGACTTAACTTGTTGACGACGTCACAGCTTCTCTATCGCATCCGTGGTAATGCCAAAACGCTCACGTTAATCAGTATCATCAGTGCGACGGCCATCACGGCCGGTGGTGCCATCTTCAGTGTCTACTATTACGCGGAAGAGAATGTCGCATCCTATACACCGTACACGTACGCCTGGAAAGGGGAGGCGGTCGATGTGAAAGGGGCGACGTTCGAATCAAGCGTGGAACAAAAGACGATCCGGATGGAAGCGGAATACGGAGAACGAGAGCTTGGCGTCATCGATGCGTCGACCTATCGTCACCTTCTCGAAGGGCTCAGGCAGAAAGAACCTGCATCGTTCCCGAAGGACGAGGTGTTGTGGGTCGACCCGTTCTATGACGAGCGTTACTCGGAGGAGATCGAATCGGTCGAACTTTCAGCAGGGACGTTTGACGTCGCGACACGTGCCGAAACTTCACCACTCAACGTCATGACGTTCGGTGGTACGTTCCTCGTCGTCTCAGACGATGTGTTTCAAGCGATGACGGAGCCGAGCGAGACGTATCACGTCGCCCTCACGGAGTCGTTCAAAGATCAACAAGTTCAATCTGAACGTTTGGCGAATCTCGGGCTCGAATCGTTCTCGAGCGCACCGGACGTATACGCGGAAACGATGGCGATGAACGGGGCCCTCCTCTTCGTCGGAACGTTCCTCGGACTCGTCTTCCTCGTCGCGACAGGCAGCGTCATCTACTTCAAGACGATGACGGAAGCTGAGGATGACCGGGCGAAGTACGCCATCTTGCAAAAAATCGGGATATCCGACCGAGACGTACGACGGACGGTGCGTCAACAAATCATCGTCGTCTTCCTCGCACCGTTCGCACTCGGAATTTTGCATGCGACGGTCGCCCTCATTGCCTTTTCAAACTTGTTAAGTATGAATTTCACGGTGCCTGTTCTCGCATGGATGGGTGTCTATACGGCCATTTATGCGGTCTATTACGGGATCACGGTTCGTCGGTTCATGACGGCCATTCGATAAGGAGAGAAGAAAGATGAAGAAATGGATTGGAATGGGAGTAGTTGCCATCCTACTCCTCGCGGGTTTATTGCAAGTGGATTGGAATCGATTTGGAAAAGACACCTTGTTTGTGGAAGTTCAAACACCGAGTGACGTGGAAGAGACGACACTTGAAAATGGGGATGTGATGACACGATACGTGTACACGCAACCCGCGTATACGTCAGAAGGGGAGTCGAAAGAAGTCACCTTTACCGCAGGAAAGGAACTTCGAGAAGGGGCGTATTTGCGCTTATACGTTAAGGGCGGGGACACCGTCACGTCGTATGATGAAGTCTCACGCGAGGACGTACCGGATTCGGTCATTCAAAATCGGTAACAAAAAAGCCATTCGTCATGAGCATCATGGCGGATGGCTTTTGCCTGCTCAGACGACAGGCGCTTCATAGGCGTTCAGTTCGAGTTGTAATATGTACGTCAATTCATGATGCGCCAATTCCGAGAAGTTTGTCTTTTTGACATGTGTCCGTGGACGCAATCCGCATTCTAATGCGATGTCGACAATGGTACGAATCTGATTTTCCGTATAGAATCGTTTCCGGCCAAATGTGAACGGGGTAGCTGGCAATACGCCATCTGTCTCCCATTTGATCAACTGTTGTTGGCTGCGTGGGATGCCGGCCACACTAAAGGCTCGGCTCAATTCTTTGAGCGGATAGACAATCAAATGTTGCTCTTTATACGAGATTGGTTTTCCTTGTTCCGGTCGGTATGTATCCCATTCGGTCGCTGAAAACGTCAGGTCGGCCTGGTCGAAGTCGTGTTGAGCGGAAGGAATAGAAGTAGTACGTGCGAGGTCTAAGCTGTTCATATGATGGATCTCCTTCTTCAAGACTGACTGGTCATTTCAAAATGTCTTCTTACGTATCGTACCCCATTTACAAGATTTTAACTTACAGTTTTTTCAAAGTGGGGAAATGATTCATGGGACTTTTGGCGTAATTTTGAACGATGTCTGTCGAACATTAAGATACCCTAATTGGTATCAAAACTCAAGCTTCGCAGTAAATATTTGAAAAATGAATAAAAATTCAGACAATATGGGACTTTTGTCTTGAAGACACCTTGAAAATAGTTTGAGCACATTTTTCTTGTAAGCGGTTAATAAGGGCGAAGGAGGTGAGACAGATGGCAACTTACGAAGAAGTGGCGACGATGTTTTATTTGGACACCCGTCGACTCGTGGATGGGAAAGAGAAGAAGCAGCTTGTCCGCTACGGACCGCTCGGCGGTCAAATGGATGAGGCGTTGATGCGGCAGTTCGGAGATTTACTGACGGCACTCATCGATGTCGAATCCGTCAATTACGTCGTCGCTAAAGAATCGATCGTGTATTAACACGGAGGACTTATGCAAAACCTCACTCGTACCGGCACCGACATTCGGCATGATGAGCAGGTGGTCACATGAGTTGGCCCGAACTCATCTCGAATCTCGGGTTCCCGATCGTCGTTTCGCTCTATTTGCTTCATCGAATCGAGACGAAACTCGATCGGATGATCCAGCTCCTCGAGCGCATGGATGATTCGACCTTATCAGAAACCTAATCCCCCATTGAAAGGAGCCATCCCCCTATGGCTGTCTTAACAGAAAAGAAAGCGACACTCGTCTTGACGACGCACCACGACATTGAAACGGCAAAACCAACGAAAAAAGCACAACGGTTCGGTCCAGTCCGTGCCGACCTCACAGCCGATACGGTCAACGCGTTCGGTCGTCTCTTGATTGACTTGGTGATTCAAGAAGACGCAGACCTCGGCATCATCCGCGAATACGATTTAGTCTAACCCATACCCTAAGGAGGACATAACCCATGACTGACACAAAACTTGAAATCTCATTTTTAGACGCATTCCATAAGGTCGTTCGTTTCCGTCTCAACAACGTGAAGCAACCCGTCGACTCACAAAAAATCGAAGCATTGGCGGACTTTATGGTCGCCAACGATCCACTCGCGAAAAACGTGATGGAATGGACGGAAATCAAAATGATTGAAGGTACGCAGACGGTATTGAGTGCGAAATAATCTATCAACTGGCGACTCTTGCAATTAGAGTCGCCTTTTTTAAGTTTGGTCAATCCCCTTCACTATTTTCAGAAAATTGTCGATAGTATAGGAAACACTGCATGATTGAGAGGGGAATACATAGATGGCATGGAAATCAATCTGGTCTAAGACACTCAGTCGGATGAAACGAAAACCGACATGGACGTGGAAACCGACACTCAAACGAAAACGCGGAGAGAAGCGTGAACGCACGACATCTTTCGGATCGAACGTCGGCAAAAACTTGACGATTCGTCAAAAATTGTGGGGACTCGTCATCATCTCACTCGTCATGGTCATTGGCGTCGGTGGGTATGCACTATTTTCGATGAACGACGCGAACCGCCAAGCGGACGATATCGTCAACAACTGGAACAAAGGGCTCGATTATGCCCATGAACTGAACACGCTCGCAGCGAACTATCGCACGCTCGAACTCGATCACATCGTGACAGAGGATGCGACGCAAAAAGAAGAATTAATGACACAAATGAAAGAGATTCGGGATGAAATCAATACGATTGCGCCGAAATACGAAAAAACAGCGACAGGCGAAATCGACAAAGAACTCTTCCATAATTTCTCACGTCAATGGGAGATGTATCAACGTGTCTCAGACAACATGTTGACGTTCAGTACGACTGGGAACACGGGCATGGCACGTTCATACTACGATGCCCAGTCGCAAGCGACGTATGATAACTTCACTCAAAAACTGAGTGACCTGGTCGCATACAACTCAGAAGGGTCGCAACGTGTCGGGCAGGACATGGAGCGTGAATTCATGCAGTCACTCATGGCGCTCGTCGCCGTGACGGTCGGAGCCGTGGTCATTCTATTATTCCTCGGACTCAGCTTGTTACGCTCGATTATCCGACCGATGCAGACGCTGCAGACTCGCTTCGATGAGCTTGCAACGCAGGGCGGCGATTTGACGATGACAATCCCGGTGACGTCGAACGATGAGATTGCCCAAGTGAGTCGCTCGTTCAACACGTTCCTCGCAACACTCCGCGAAATTATGATTGATGTCGATGAGACGGCGAAAGTCGTCCTGTCCTCTTCAAAAGACGTTTCTGCTGAAGTGACGCGACTCAGTCACTATATGGAAGAAACATCTGGAACGGTCGAAGAATTGACGGCTGGGATGGAAGAAACGGCAGCATCTTCGCAAGAGATGAGCGCCTCGACGACCGAGATGGGAAGTTCGATCGATTCCATCGTCGACTTATCCAACGATAGCGCCGAAACGGCGACACGTGTCGAGACACGTGCTCACGAAATGCGGGAACAGGCTGTCGTCTCGAAGACGGAAGCCGTGACGATTATCGAGAAGAAACAAGCTGAACTCGCGGAAGCGATCAAGGGAGCACAGTCTGTCGAAGAGATTCGCGTCTTGACGACGGCCATTCTCGCCATCGCCGACCAGACGAACTTACTCGCATTGAACGCATCGATTGAAGCAGCACGAGCGGGAGAGGCGGGGCGCGGATTCGCGGTCGTCGCTTCTGAAATCCGTAAACTTGCGGAAAACTCACGTCAGACGGTGAACGAGATTCGTGACGTATCGAACACGGTCATCGATTCGGTCGAGCGCCTCAACACGAGTTCGGCTGACATGCTGACGTTCTTGAACACGAAAGTCATGGCCGATTACGATCGTCTCGAAGAGGCTGCGACGCAGTATGAACAAGACGCAACGGTGTTCGGCGAGACGGCGAAAACGTTCGAAGGCAATGCGCTTCAACTTCGACATATGACAGATAACATTCTCGGCGTCATCCAAGAAGTGGCGACGACCGTGACAGAAGGCGCGGACGGAACGCAGTCGATCTCAGAGAAAGTTCAACTTTCGGTCGAACGCTTCAATGACGTCCAGGCGAAGATGAGTGAGACGGAAAAACGCGCGAGCGAACTATCGAATCGTGTCGCTCAATTTAAACTATAAGCAGTAATCAGAACCAGGCGTATGTCTGGTTCTTTTTTTGCTGTCTTTTCGAAAGGTAGGTCAATGCATTTATGAATTTCAAATTGTTGGTACAAATTAGGGTGTGATGTCCGATATAGAAAAGGCAGTACTTAAACAAAAAGAGAAAAAGAGGTGGAAGAGGAGAAGACTCCTCGTAAGTCGTGAAAACAGTATTCAACAAATGGACGTTGTCCAAAAAAATTATGACGAGCATCGGATTGCTCCTCATCTTGACGTTCGTCGGGATGGGATACAACCTTTGGACGCTTGAACGCATGACGAGTCAGTATGAGCAGATGATCTCAAACGATGTCATGAAAATGAAAGCGGCAGACGATTTGGCGCTCGGAATGGTACGCCAAGCATATGGGGTCCGTGGCTATGTTTTGGTTCAGGATGATGAACGAAAACAACAAATCATCCAAGGTGGAGAAGAAAAGAAAGCGGCCATCGAATCATTGATTGAACTGGCAGACAGTGAAGCGGAACGAAACGAGTTTGAAGCATTGCTGGAATATGCGACCGGATACGATGCGCTCGCGACACAAGCAATCACCGCCATCGATGAGAATGACCAAGAGGCAATCGACCGCTTGACGCTCCGTCTCATGCCGGACGTCACGAAGTCGATCTCATCGACAGGGGAGGCACTTCAAGCCGAAACGGAGAAAGACATGTTGGCGATGCAAACCAAACTCCAACAGGCGGGCGAGCGTGCTTTCTTGTATTCGATTGTCATCGCCATTGTGAGTGTTGTATTGATGGTGGGGGCAGGATACGCCATCAGTCGAATGGTGACGGCTCCGCTACGCTTTTTAGCGAAAGAAGTGGCTGTGGTCGCAGAAGGTGATCTGACACGTGACGACCTCGAAGCACTCACACAAGATGAAATCGGACAGTTGATGACTGGCTTCAACCGCATGAAGGGGAACTTACGCGAATTGATTGACCGTGTCACACAAAACGCACAAGAAATCACAGCACAATCTGAAGAGCTCTATGCGAGCACAGAAGAGATGGCGTCACAGACGGAAGAGACGACTCGCCTCATCGATCGGGTCGTGGAAGAAACGGTCGCCCAGGCGAAAGAAGCGAGTGATTCAGCGCGGTCCGTGGCAGCTGCTGACGAAGGCATCGGTCAAATCGCCGGTTCAATCAGTTCGATTGATGATGAGGTGTCACAAAGTTTGAAACTCGCTGAAGAAGGCGGGGCAACGATGACGCAGGCGAAAGATGAAGTGCGTGCGCTTGAGCGGGAGACACGTCTCACCGGGGAATCGATTTCGGCATTGAAACAACAGTCGGATGAGATCGCCCTCATCACAGAAGTCATCCAATCGATCACCGACCAGACGAACTTGTTGGCGCTGAACGCGGCCATCGAAGCGGCACGTGCCGGCGAACAAGGAAAAGGATTCGCGGTCGTCGCAGAAGAAGTGCGTAAACTCGCGGAGCAGTCGAAACAATCGGCGACACAAATCGCTGGGCTGATTGAGTCGATTCAGGCGCAATCGAATGCCGTCCTCGACCAACACGTCGTCAGTGCGAAGCGTGTCGAAACGAATTCACAGTTGCTTGAACAAGCGACACGTGCGTTCGAACAGATTGTCCGTCAACTCGAGACGTCGGTCGATAACACGTCGCACATCCGCATTGCGTCAAACGAGATTGCGAAGACGACGAAGCAAGTCGCGACATCTTCTCTTCACATGTCACAAGACAGTGAAGCGATGGCTGAAACGATGCGTTCGGTCGGAGAAACTTCTGACGCACAGCTTGCGATGATTCAAGAATTGAACGGCGTCGCCGAGTCACTCGGAAATATGACGAGCGACTTACAGACGTTGATTGGAAAGTTCACGACATGATGTGAGGAAAATCCTGTCTCTTCGGAGTCAGGATTTTTTCATTCACATCGAGACGATTCATGAAGCAAAAAGTAGGGAATTGAGAACAGGGTAAACGAAAAAAAGGGAGTGGATCACATGAAATATACCGTCATTACAGGAGCAAGTTCAGGAATTGGCTATGAGACAGCGAAGCTGCTCGCTGAAAAAGGGAAGTCACTCGTCCTCGTCGCGAGACGAAAAGATGAGCTCGAATCGCTGCGAGACGAAATCAAGTCGATCTCGTCAGAAAGTGACGTCATCATCAAATCGACAGACCTTTCATACAGCGAGAACGTATATGGTCTATATGAATCACTCGCCGACCTTGATATCGAGACGTGGATCAACAATGCTGGGTTCGGAGACGCAGACCTCATCAAAGATGTCGATTTAGGCAAGATTGAGAATATGATTCGCCTGAACATTGAGGCGCTCACGGTCTTATCGAGCCTGTACGTCCGTGACTACCATGATGTTGAAGGGGCGCAACTGTTGAACGTGTCTTCCGTCGGTGGGTATCGAATCGTGCCAAACTCGGTCACGTATTGTGCGACGAAGTTTTACGTGAGTGCGTATACGGAAGGGCTCGCACAAGAATTGATGAATAGTGGCGCGAAGCTTCGGGCGAAAGTGCTTGCACCGGCTGCGACGGAGACGAGCTTTGCCGATCGGGCACGCGATACGGAAGGATTCGACTATAGTAAGAACGTGGCGAAATATCATACGGCACGCGAAATGGCTGAGTTCTTGTATGACCTTCTCGAAGGGGATGAAGTCGTCGGGATTGTCGACCCAGAGGACTACTCGTTCAGTTTACGCGGACCGATTAAACCGTACGCCGGATAACCTAAAAAATCACGCCATTTTGTGGCGTGATTTTTTCATGACATCGGGACGGTGTAGCCACCTGTGAAGCGGTGTGTCAGACGGCGTGTCCAATAGCGCATCCGAAGGCGCAATACATAAAACTGTGACGTGTTCGGGAGAATAACGTTGTTCACATAATCCGCGAACATGTGGCGGAACGTCCGGTCTTCACTGCGGTCATATGTCGCACTCCACATCCCGTGGTTCTCGACTTCGAGGAGCATCCAAATCATCTCTTCGGTGAGCGGGTCCTCGTCTTCAAGTCCGGCGGAGAGGGAAGCGAAACGTTGACTGCAGATGGCAGCGTATAAGGAATGGGCATGTGAGTCATGCGGATTGGCCGTCAAATAGCCGCTCGCCGTTTTCATCAATTCGTCCACCATCTCAATCGGGATGTCATCGTATACTTGGAAAAACTCGAGAAGCATCGGGACGGTATCTGGTCCGAGTCCGGCAAGGCGGACGTAATGCATGACGTGAAGGCCGGCCTCTCCGTAGAACTTCCGCTCGAAGTAATGAATGGCGATGGCACGGTGCATGAGCGGAACGTCAGGATAGCGTTCGACACCTCGGAGGAAATGCTGCTCCGCCTCGAACGTGAAGCCCGTATCTTCGCTGACGATCCCGTTCAGCATGTGAAGGATGAAATGGTCACCTCGTTCACTTGCTCGATCGAGCCACTCCTTTGCCTTTGCGGTGTTCCCTTCACGAATATACGGATAGGCGCGCATGGCGGGAAAGAATGGATCTTCTGGGAAAGCCGTCTCGCCACGTGTCGCAAGTGCCGAAATTGCTTCTGTGTTATACGCGTCTGTTAATTCTGCGAGGAGCATCATCTCAAGAAACGTGCGTTGGAAGTCTGGGCTGTGTAAATCGATGGTGTGTGTCATGTGATCTCCTCCTCACGAATATAGGTGTGGCTTTATTATACTTGTTCTCGAAACGTGGGAGTAGCATCTTTTCAAAAAACGGGAAATGGAAAGTAAGGCGTGAAAAGGAGGGGAGGACATGGCGACGTTCACAGGTTATATCGCAGAAGTGATGGAAAAAAAGATTCGTGTCGCTCCGTCACGAGAGGCAGAACCGTTCGACGGCATCGTGTTTCATCTAGAGGAACCATTTCTTGAAGAGAAACCACTTCTCGTCGGGCAATATGTAAAAGTCGAGCACGATGAGCGGATGACGCGTTCCTTGCCGCCGCAGACAACGGCGCATCGCATCGATGTGTTATGATGAGAACGAGGTGAATCCTATGGGACAACGTAACTTTTTGTGGCTCGGAGCCGTGATTGGATTCAGTGCCCTCGTCGTCTGGTTATTGCAAGACGCGCTGCCATTTTGGGCATTATCCATCTTGCTCCTCGGACTCGGGGCCGTGCTCGGAAATTTGCAACGACGATTCACGCGAGACAAATGACAAGCACACCATCACTCGGATGGTGTGCTTGTGTCGTTTTCTTCAACATTTTCTTCTTCTTCCACCACACCTTCTTCCGTGACCGGGTCGTCCTCGACGATGGAGTCGTCTTCACCATCTGGTTCAAGTGTGGTCGGTTCCTCCGGCTCAACTGGCTCCTCAGGCTCGACCGGTTCCTCTGGTTCAGTAGGAACTTCTGGTTCTGTCACCGGAGGGTCATCCTCAATCGGCTCTTCCGTTTCAGGAGGGTCTACCGGGGTTTCGGGTTCAGTAGGTGGTTCTGTTGGTTCTTCAGGTGTCACCTCAGGTGTAGTCGGTTCGGTCTCTTCTTCCACCACCTCTTCCTCGACGTTCTCTTCAGCAGGTGCTTCCGGTTCAGTCGCTGGCGGTAACTCAGGCTCTGTCTCTGGAACGCTTGGAGTTTCCGGAATGACGACTGGTTCTTCTGTCAAATCAGGTCGGATCGGCTCGACCGGTGCGAGTTCGACCGGCGGTGGTGCGGCTACGTCTGAATCGATCAACGTACGGAGATCTCGTTCGAACAAGGCGGTCGGTAAGGCAATCCCTCGTAAATGAATCGCGACGACCCGACCGGATGCTGAAAGGAGCGGACTGCCATACGCATGACGTGGCAATTCAAAGTTTCGGATGTAGCCGTTCTCTGCGAATGTGACAGTACCATTCATGCGTTCCTTCATGGTCAATGTGATAAGGTTTTCATCTTCTGCGGCGATGGCTTGCGTCAGCAAGAACGGTGTTTTGTCGGTTTCTTCAATGCGAATGACGGCAATGAAACTCGTACGACCGACGACTGTTCCGGAGACGGCCTGTCCGTCATGGTACATGATGATGTTCGTCAAGCCGGCTACGTTCGAGGCCGCCGTGACGACATCACGGGAGCTGACCAAAAAGCCGGTCCCGTAACTGACGGTAAAGAGGCTGTCCTGTAACGTATCGAAGTCGGCGGTCGTTGCTTCGTCAGCAGAAACGGTATCCTCACCAACTGGTAAGTCGACCTGATCGGCGAGCGAGTCGGTCGAACGCAACATATCCGTGAAATAGGCGTTTCCAATGAAGGTGGCAAAAGCAATGAGTGCAATGGCGAGCGGGGCGGCGAGTAACCAAATTGTGCGACGTGAGCGGCGGCCACACGTCGGACAGACCGTTTTCGATCGTGTCTTCTTTCCGCAGTGGGGACAAGTCACGGGGGCACCTTCTTTCTAAAAAGTTCGATGTTATGCTTATTCCTTCAATTGGAAAGAGGTAAACAAATATTTTAGGAGGGTGTTCTGATGAATTGTGTTGTTTTTCCTATGAAAGAATGATTTTTAGGAATCGGGGAAAAAAGTAGATATGATTCCATGAAAGGAGATATGACATGCAACCCTTTTGGCTCACCCCGGCCTTTCGTAATGGGATTTGGGTGTTGCTCGTTCTCACGATTATTTTTATGTTGAAGCAAGTCGAATTTATCTTTTATCCACTTGGAATCTTCTTCGCTACGGTATTGACCCCATTTCTCATTGCGGGCGTTCTGTTCTATCTCACTGTCGGTTTCGTTGATTGGTTAGAGGTGAAGTTAAAACGTCGGTCGTTCGCGATTCTTATCGTTCTCCTGTTGCTCTTGCTCATCATTGTCTTATTTGTCATTACGCTCGGTCCCATCATTACCCGGCAACTCTTCGCATTACTCGATGCCTTTCCTCGAGTGGCGGAAGCGAGTTATCGGCAACTTGTCAGTCTCTATAGAAATTTAGAAGAGTACGCTTGGTTCCAGGAGTATATCAATCAAAACGAGACCTCGATTGATACGTGGATTCGTCAATTGACGGATACGGTGGGAGCGGTGATCGGGAACGTCGCCGGTTCACTCGGTCGTGTCCTTGCGTTTATCATTTCGGGATTATTCACCCTGTTTATCGCTTTGTTCTTATATGTATTTATGCTGATTGACGGTGGGAAATTGGCGAGCGCGATTGTTCGCTGGATTCCAGAAGCCTATGAACAAGACGCTCGGCAAATTCTTCGGGATATGCACCAAACAATCAAGCGTTACGTTCGGGCCCAGTTGATTGTCTGTACATTCGTCGGTTTCTTTGCGACGATCGCGCTCTGGTTACTCGATGTCCCGTTCTTCTTGCCGCTTGGTATCTTTATCTTTGCTACAAATATCATTCCTTATTTCGGTCCTTTTCTCGGGGCCGCTCCAGCTGTCTTGATCGCGTTTATCGATGAACCGATCAAAGCGATTTACTTCATCATCGCGATTACCATCATTCAACAAGTAGATGCCAATGTCATCTCTCCTCTTGTACAAGGGAAATCGTTACGGGTTCATCCCATCACGATCACCTTGGTCTTACTCGTCGCAGGTCGATTAGCCGGTATTGTCGGAATGTTGCTTGCAGTTCCTTTCTACGCCGTGTTAAAAGTCACATTTCTTAATCTTCAAAAACTGTATCGGTTGCGTAAATCATCGAAACAACCAGTTGATCGGCCGGTCAAATGATTCTTTCCGATCATTCCGTGGAAAATTTGGTCAATCGTATGATTTTCTATATCTACTTTAGTATGATGAACAAAATGATTCAGCGCAGGGGGAGATTTAATGAAGTTCATCATCTTATTCGGTCCGCAAGCCGTCGGTAAAATGACCGTCGGACAGGCACTCGCCGACAGGACCGGACTCAAGTTATTCCATAACCATATGACGATCGATCTCGTCGGACCGTTCTTCAATTACGGGACGGCAGAAGGGAAACGACTCGTCCAACTGTTTCGGCAAGAGCTGTTCGAGTCGGTCGCCAAGAGTGATCTACCCGGCATGATCTTCACGTTCGTCTGGGCGTTTGACATGAAGGAAGACTGGGATTACGTGAAAAAAGTGACGGACTTGTTCGAATCACATGGGGCGGACATTTACTACGTCGAGCTCGAGGCAGAGATGGAGGAGCGGCTCGCGCGCAATACGACGGAGAACCGCCTCACGCATAAACCATCGAAGCGCGACATCGCCTGGTCCGAAGCGGAACTGAAGCAGACGGCGACGATGTATCGCTTGAACTCGCGTCCGGGGGAATTGGATGTCGAGCATTATCTTCGTATCGACAACACCCGTTTAAGTCCGGAAGAGACGGCTGCACAGATACAACGAGTGTTTGACCTATGAAAAAGCGGGTCCCCAACAAGGGAACCCGCTTTTATCATGCCCACCAATCGGGGCGCTGATAGTCGACCAACACCTGTTTTTCGAGGAGGCGTGGTACGAGGTAAGAGGTGATGCTCGGAAGATCATCGTCGAGGTCGGCCGGATGGACCATCACTTCGATGGACCCTCCAGGTTCGATGGCATCGAGCGTCGCATGGGAGACACCGTCCGCATAAAATTGATCACTGAACCGTTCGGTCACCCACAAGTCTCGGCGCGACCCGAGCGTCGTTAAGGCCCGAAACGTCGTGTCATATTCTTCGGCGAGACGAATGATGACGTCATGTAGGACCGGCCAGCCGTGAACATGGTGATGACTGTCGAGATGGTCGAGCGGGAGACCCGTCGCGAGAAACGCCTCGATCTGGGCTTTCCACTCGAGATAGACGAGCTCCGGGTCAGGTGGTGTCTCGGTCAAAAAACGGCTCGTGTAGCGGAACGTGCCATCTTTTTTTGTAAGGGGAGCACTCGTGTCGGCAAGCGGTTTGCCCCAAGTCAAGACGAGATGGACACCGATGCGGAGCGATGGCTGCTGTTTCGCGAGTCTGACGGCTTCCTCGACGGCATACCCGTTCATAATCATCGTCGCCGAATTCACGATTCCATTCAGATGACTCTCCAAGGTGCCGGCGTTCACACCTGTCGTCAATCCGAAATCATCGGCGTTGACCAAGACGAACGTCTTAGGCATTGACGAGACCGAATGCCTGGTCAAGGACGAGGTCACCTTTCATCATCCCGTACGCCATATTGTCGATGACCGCGACCGGTACGTCGACGGACGATTTGATTTTCCCTTCAAGGTAACGAACTTGTGGTCCAATCAAGATGACGTCGACATTCGTCTGTTCTTTCAAACGAGACTCGGGGATGGCGTCAATGGACGCGTCGATTCCGCGGTTCGCCGCTTCTTTTCGCATTTTTTCCACTAAGATTGATGTCGACATACCTGCCGAGCAGACGAGTAAGATGTTCATGTTGTTTCCTCCAATCGATTCAAACGGGTGATCATGTCAATCATTTCGACGGCGAGTTCTTTCACGGTCATCGCCGTCATGAGGTGGTCTTGGGCGTGGACGAGGAGGACGCTCATATCGCTCGTCGCCCCTCGCGCTTCTTCTTGTAAGAGTTCTGTCTGTAATTTGTGTGCTTCTAGAAAAGCCGCATCGGCTTCTTTTAATTTGGCTGTCGCCTCGTCTGCTTCACCGCGTTTTGCCGCAGCGATGGCTTCGAATGCCGACGAACGGGCATTGCCGGCATGCAGAATAATCATAAATGAGAGTTCTTGAATCGTTTCGGTTTTCACGAAATCTTTTCTCCTTCCTCAGTGGCAGCTTTGTTTTTGTTGATTTCGGCTGTCATCGCTCTTGCTCCTGCCATGACGAATGGGATATACATCGCAGTCGCAATCGACAAGTTGACGATTTGAAGCAAGACACCACGGACGCTACCGCCAGTGACGAGATATCCACTGATGATTGGTGGCGTCGTCCAAGGAACGATGGCGACCGTCTTCGGAACCATGCCTGTCGAGAGGGCGACGTACGACACAATCGTGAGCGTGACCGGTACTAAGATGAACGGTACGAGCATGATCGGGTTCAATACGATTGGAAGGCCGAAGATGACCGGTTCGTTAATGTTAAAGAGACTGGCTGGTGTTGAGAGTTTTGCCACTTGGTGATATGGGTGATTCCGTTGCTTCCGCACGACGATGAAGATGGCGAGTAAGAGCGCGAATGTCGTACCCGATCCCCCCATGAAGACGAATGCATCCAAGAACGGTTTTGTGACTGTATACGGCACATCAAACGCTGACGTTCCGGCTTGGAATGCCGCCAAGTTCTGTTCGATGAGCGGGAGATAGACCGGCTCGATAACAGAGCCGATGATGTTCGTCCCGTGAAGTCCGAAGAACCAAAGGATGTGGTTCAAGAACGCGATGACAAGGGCAGCAGGGAGTGAATCTCCGAATCCTTGGAGCGGTTGTTGAATCGCCTTGAAGATGACTTCAAACACACTGAGCTCGACGACGAGCGTCATGAAAAGCTGGAATCCTGCGACGACTGTCAAGATGATCATCGATGGGATGAGCGCTTGGAACGAACGTGTGACCCCACCCGGCACTCCTTCTGGCATCTTGATTGTCAGTTTCGTATTGATGAGATAGCGGAACATTTCCGTGACGGCAATCGACACGATGATGGCGACGAAGAGCCCTTGGGCACCGAGCCATGCGAAGTTGAGACCCCAGTCAGCAGTGACCGGTACGAGCATGATGTATGAGGCGAGCGACAAGATCCCTGCCGCAAGTCCGTCGATTCCGTACGAACGGGCCAAGTTATACCCGATGGAGAAGGCAATCAGCAGTCCGAGTATGGCGAAAGACGCGTTCCAAATACTTCCGCCGAGTCCTTGCCAATTTCCTTCGCCGAACATGTTGTTCATCGCGCCGACGAAGTCGAGCGAGAGACTGCCGATGTTGACAGCCGGGAAGTTGTTGATGAGGACGGCAAGCGACCCGACGATGATGAGCGGCATGACGGAGACGAACCCGTCACGGATGGCGACTAAGTGCCTTTGGGACCCGATACGTCCCGCGATTTCAATAAACTTGTTCATGAATAGACCTCCTTCTGAAATTGGGGTAGGTATGCCTCGTGCGCTGTGAACAGCTCCTTGAGAAGCGGATCGATTCGTTTCTCGTCTTGGATGAGCGGGTTCATGAGGCAGGCAAGGTAGGCGTCCTCGTAAGAACCGGATACAGCCGCCTGAATGGCGAGCTGTTCAAACGTTTTTAAGTTCGTGATGAGTCCACGAATCGGGAGCGGTAACGCCCCGATTGAGATTGGACGAGGACCAGACTTCGTGATGACGGCGTTCACTTCGATGACCGCGTCGTCTGGTAAATCCCGAATCGTGCCGTTGTTGAGCGTGTTGACCGTTTGGATGTCGCCACGGTCATTGTGAATCGAGTCCATCAAATTGCAGGCGGCGTCTGAATAGTAGGCACCTCCACGTTTTTCAAGCTCTTCCGGTTTGACGGCGAGATCGACGTCTTTATATTTCTCGAACAACTGCGCCTCGACTTGTTGAACGACTTCGGCACGTGTGCCATTTTGTTCGTACGCCTCGAGGTCTTTTTTCAACACGTCTTTCGTCTGGAAGTAGTACTGGTGATACGGGTTCGGTAACATACTGAGTGACGACAGGAACGATTCGCTCCATCCGAGACCGACGATGTTCGCTGGCGAGTAGTCGTTGCCTGCGTTGAGCGAAGCAAGGACGTCATTCGTCCGATCCACGCCGTCGACCCAGACGTGACGACCGAAGACGAAATGGTTCAATCCGATAAATTCAATCGCGACTCGTTCGACCGGCGTCTCGAGAATCTCTGCGACCGAGTTTCGCATGTTGAACGGGATGTTGCAGACACCGATGACCTTCTTATGAGATGAGTGCTTGAGTACGGCCTCGGTGACGATACCCGCCGGATTGGTGAAGTTGACGAGCCAGGCGTCCGGACAAATCTCGGCGACTTCATTGGCCAAGTCGATCAAGACGGGAATCGTGCGGAACGCTTTAAATAATCCACCTGCGCCGTTCGTCTCTTGTCCGATGAAGCCGTGTTTGAGCGGGATGCGTTCATCGAGCGCACGTGCCTTCAGTCCACCGACACGAATCTGTGTCGACACAAAATCTGCGCCGACGAGTGCGGCTCTTCGGTCGAGCGTCCAACTGAGTGTGATCTCGGCGTTGGCCTTCTCAATCATCCGCTGAGCGAGACGACCGACAATCTCTAGTTTCTCCCTCCCTTCTTCGATATCGACGAGCACGATTTCCCGAACGGGGAACGAGGCTTGCCGATCAATCAATCCTTCGATGATTTCCGGGGTGTAACTAGACCCACCGCCGATGATGACGACCTTGACTGCCATGGTGTCAACTCCTCCTTTTGAAAGCGATTTCTTTTTGTCGTAACAAATATAACAAATAGTACAACTCTCGGCAATATAAAAATACAAATAATACAATTAGTTTTTTGTATTTGCAATTGTATGCTTGCTGTATCACAATAAAGGAACCAACCTAACGTAAAGGAGATGGAGGTATGTCGCAATCGACGCTCCAAACCGCAATCAAGGATGAATTGTTGTCCCGCATCAAAAGTGGGCATTATAAAGAAGGGGAGAAATTTCCGACCGAGTACGCGCTTTGCGAGCAGTTTGATGTGAGCCGAACAACGGTGCGTGGCGCCCTCAACCAATTGACGACGGAAGGGTATTTGGTCCGTCAACAAGGTCGCGGCACGTTCGTCGCCGGAAAGAAAGTCCAGCAGACGCTATCGTATACACCGAACAACTATGCGGCCCAGCTCGCCGTTCAAGGGAAGCGTGGTCAAGTCGCGTTGATCGACATCTCTGTCATCTCAGCGTCCGGTCAAATCGCTTCGGTGTTTGAAGCAGAGGACAATGCGCCGATTCAAAAAATTGAGCGGATTCGTCATGCGGACGGGGAACCGACCCAGTATGAGGTCTCATTCATCCCGTGGAAGATTGCACCGGGGATCACGAAAGAACAGGCAGAGCATTCGCTCTTCCGAACACTCGCTGAAGTCCATGATGTCCATGTCGCGAAGACGACGGAGGCATTGGAGATTGCCCTTGCCGACGAGAAAGTGAGTACGCTCCTCAACTGTCCACTCGGGTCACCATGTTTTCATATCGAGACGGTGACAGAAGATGAGTCAGGACGAGCGATCGAATATTCACGCTCGTACTTCCGTGGGGACAAGACGAGCTTCGTCATCGAACGGAATTATAACTAACAAAAGCGCTCGACCGTTTCGTATAGAAACGTTCGGGCGCTTTTTGGTTTAACCTGTAACAAAAAGAATCATGGTCATTTTGGTCTGAGATGATTATGTTTATCGATAAAATAAGTACGAATCTGAATCTAAAACACTATACGAACAAGGGATTTCAAAATGTCACTCGAATGTTGTAACAGATGACATGATTCGAAAGGTGACATAATATGACCGTAACTACATTTGTTGGCGTTCTAATTTTTGGTCTCTTGCTCTTAGGGTTGGGAATTCGTTCAAAAGATTGAAGAGAATAAATTCAAGTAATGGATGGCGAGTGGAGGAAGCTGGATGAATGAATGGGAAAAATGGATTCCGTTAGAGTCTATTCCAGCACGTCTGTATAAAGAGTCATTAATTGATGATGGTGATTCTTTGCGAATTATCTTAAGTGATGAAACAGAGGGGCAGAAATATTTATTCCTGTTTGATTGTCTTGTACTTTCTTATCGAAACTCGGATGAAGGCTCACGAATCAGAATGTTAGAGCATTTAGATAAACATTATGCACATCTTGAGTACGGGAACTGGACGTTATTCAAAGTAAAAAATTCTAGTTATCTGGAATGGTTTGCCCAAGAGTCATTTGAACGATATGAGGGCATGGGTGAAGTGGAGCAATATGTTTTTCTGACATCAAATGATGTGATTGAAGTGCTATCGGTTGATCCTCCAACTATAACAAAGATGGTCTAACGTAGATGTTATTTGCAAAACATTTATTCCTCGTCCAATTCTTTCATCATCTCTTCGAATGAGATTGCTTTCGATGCCTTTTGATGATGATACATCGTTTCGTGATATCGATTTAGGTCTCTTTCGTTTTGAATATGTTCAATCATCACATCGCGAATGAAGATAGACAGGTGCAGCTGTTTCGCTTCTACATATTCCTTGATGAATCTCACATCTTCTTCATTGAGATGGATATTTATCGTCTCCATCACAGACACCCCCTTAATCTGATTATAACCGATTACAAACTGCATTCTTGACCACCTCATCCTTTCTTTTTTGTACACTAGAATCAGGAGGCGAGAGAAGCATGTCAATCATTGAATTCAAAGATGTAAGTCATCAAGATATCCTGCACCATGTATCCGGGACGTTTCGAGAGGGGCGAATCACGACGTTCGTCGGACCGAGCGGCGCCGGCAAGACGACGTGTCTGAAGCATATCAATGGATTGCTTTCACCAGACACTGGCACGATTCTTTTCAAAGGGGAAGATATCGCAGAGATGGACATCCTCGAACTACGAAAAAAAATCGGGATGGCGTTCCAAAGTGCGCCGATGATTCAAGGGTCGGTGTACGACAATTTGAATCTCCCGAAAGCTATCTTCGACGAGAGACTCGACCGCGACCGGGCTGCCGAGTTGCTCCATCGTGTCGATTTGAGCGAGGCGCTCCTCGAACAACCCGTCAAATCATTGTCGGGCGGGGAACGAAGTCGGGTCGCCATCGCACGGACACTCGTCAATAAACCCGACGTACTCTTGCTCGATGAAATCACGGCGAGCCTTGATTATCGGACAGTGAAAGAAATCGAGCGACTCATCCGGAAACTGCAACAATCGTATGGCGTGACCGTCATCTGGATCACCCATGACTTAGACCAGGCGCGACGGGTGAGTGACGACATGTGGTTCTTGAAAGACGGGGAACTGCTTGCGTATGGGGACGCCTCGTTCATTGATGAATCGGACGATCCGGTCATCCAACAATTCGTCAGGGGGGAAGATTGATGTCATACATTGAACTCGCGACAGCGCTCATCTTCGTCGTCATCCCGCTTGCCTTGACGCTCGTCCTACGACTCGGACTCGAGCGAGATATTATCATTGCGACCGTCCGTTCCATCATTCAACTACTGATCATCGGCTATATTTTGACGTTCGTCTTTGAGAGCGATAGTCCGATTTTCATGCTGCTGATGATCTTACTCATGATTGTCGCGGCAACACAGAACATACGACGAAAAGGGGACGGGATACCGGGTATCATGTGGATTATCGTCTTGACGCTCGTGACGATCGAAGCGCTGACGATGGGTCTCATGCTCGGGCTCGGCATTATCCCGTTTGAACCGGAGAAGGTCATTCCAATCAGCGGGATGGTCATCGGGAACAGCATGGTGTTGTCGCTCCTCTTCCTGAATAAGTTCAAAGACGAGGTTGAGCGAAGTGACGACGTCATCGAACTCATCCTCTCACTCGGTGGGACACCGAAAGTGGCCATCGATCGCAGCTTGAAGAATGCGATTCGTACGAGCATGATCCCGACCGTGGAGGCACAAAAGACGATGGGCCTCGTCCAGCTACCGGGAATGATGAGTGGTCTCATCATCGGTGGGGCTGATCCGATGGAAGCGGTGCTGTACCAACTCTTGATTCTGTTCTTGATTTTGACGACCGCCTCCATCTCGGCGACACTCGTCGGTTACTTGGCGTATCCGCGTCTGTTTAACGAGAAGATGCAGTATATCGGATTGACCTATCGGAAGGGGAAATGAAGCATGATCACAGGGATTCATCATGTACAGCTCACGATTCCAACTGGAGCGGAACGAGAGGCGAAAGCGTTTTATTGTGACTTTCTCGGTCTACGTGAAATCGAGAAGCCAGAGTCGTTGAAAGGACGTGGCGGGTTTTGGCTTCAAGTCGGCGACCGTTCCGTCCATGTTGGTACTGAGGACGGCGTCGAACGGCAGAAGACGAAAGCGCACATCGCGTATGCTGTGACGGATTTAGGTCATTGGAAGGTAGCCCTCACAGAAAACGACATTGTATACTCCGAAGGCATCCCGATTCCTGGGTTCGACCGATTCGAGTTCCGGGACCCGTTTGGCAATCGGGTCGAAATGATTCAAGCATTATAACAAAAGGGAGCATCCATCGCGGATGCTCCCTTTGTCGTTCTTCAAGAAATACAGAATAGCTGAGTCAATTGTCTCCATTGGGCAGGATAGGCGTTACTTCCGCCATGTTCGTGAATGAGTGTCCCGTTCGTGTATACGCTAAGGCTCCACTGCGTACCGTCTAGCGTGCGAACCCCTTCCAGTTCTTCGAAAACGGTTGGCCACCAATTCGTTCCAAGCAGATGAAACGCGACACGCATCTCTTTCGCTTCCTCGCCCTCATAGTATTCGAATTCAAAGGGCTCGGTGATGGATCGGTCGGACCGCTCGATGTGACGAAGGACGGTGCCCCTCTCAAAAAAGGTGATCGTACTCACATCATACGTGCCGAACCCACCGACGCGGAAGATGACCTCGACCATCGATTCTTGAGTACGACCGACTGCCTGTAGGGCGCGCTTTTGGAGCGGATGTTCGACGAAAGAAGGGGGGATGTGATAAAGGGCGCGAAACGTTTTGTCTTTCATGAAACTTCAACCTTTCTCGGACATAAGATGCCCCGAGTATAGCGGAATCTTCCGGACGAGGGAGACAAAATAAAGTGCAAGGTACGAAAAAAGCACCTCCTGAGGAGATGCTTCAAGGTTAATACACTTCGTACGTTTGTCCAGTCTGCGCGCCTTCGACACTCTTCACATAGGCGAGGGCGACCCGTTCACCCGGTACCGCCTCGTAACCACGGAAATAAGGACCATACGCATCGAGTGCTTCGACGAGGACGTTCGGACTGACCTTGTTGATGCGGATGCCCCGTGGCATCTCAATCGCCGCACCGGTCACGAATCTTTTGATGGCCCCGTTCGCGAGTGCCGCCGATGCGCCTTCTTTGATGGGGTCGTCCATCAAAATCCCGCTCGTCAGTGTAAAGCTACCACCATCGTTCACATAATCGAGCCCGAGAAGGACGAGGTTGACCTGTCCTTTGACTAAATCAGGCGAGAATTCTCCCTCCTCTAAGCGTCTCGGAGCGAAGCCCGGCGTAGGTGGGGGATGAATCGCCCGGTCCAAAACTCTTCTCTCCCTGTGACAGATATAACGAACAAAAGTTCGTGATTCCGTCAGATTCGTCCTCCCCCTCCACGGGTATCGGACGAGGAGGATACATCACGATCTTCTGGAGGGAGGAGGGACGGACATGCTGAAAGGCTATAAATATAGGCTCCACCCGACGCCGGCACAGGCTGAGTTCCTCATCAAGACGATCGGCTGCGCCCGGTTCATCTACAACAAGCTGCTCGAGGACCGCATCGCCATCCGCGAGGAGGCGAAAGCGGGGAGCGGAACGAGACGGAAACCGGCGACACCCGCCTCCTACAAGCCCCTGTTCCCGTTCCTCGCCGAGGCGGACAGCCTCGCGCTCGCGAATGCGAAGCTGAGCCTGGACACCGCGTTCGCGAAGTTCTTCGCCGGGACGGGCGGCTTCCCGGCCTTCAAATCGAGACGACGGTCGCGTGCCTCCTACACGACGAACAACCAGCACGGCACGATCCGCATCGAGTCGGGAAAAGTCCGGCTGCCGAAGGTCGGGTTCGTGCGGTTCACACAACATCGCCCGTTCGAGGGCGTCATCCGGTCGGCGACGGTCTCGATGACGAAGACAGGCAAGTTCTTTGTCTCCATCCTCGTCGATCAAGAGGATGCACCATGGATCCCAGCCGAGAACAAGGTCGGGATTGATCTCGGCCTGGAGCACTTCGCCGTCATGACGAACGACGCGATGGTCTCGGAGAAGATCGACAACCCCCGACTCCTCCGGAAATCCGAAGCGAAGGTCAAGAAGGCACAACGCGCGCTGTCACGCAAGATGGCCGGGAGCCGGAACCGAGAGAAGGCCAGGCTGATCCTCGCCAAGAGACATGAGAAGATCGCCAACCAACGCAAGGACTTCCTTCACAAACTGTCGAGACGGATCGTTGACGAGAACCAAGTCATCGTCGTGGAGACATTGAAGTCGAAGGACATGATGCAAAACCACAAGGTCGCCAAATCGATTGCAGATGTCAGTTGGTACGAGTTCGTCCGTCAACTCGAGTACAAATCAAACTTCTACGGACGGACGCTCATCAAGGCGGATCAATGGTTCGCATCGACTCAAATCTGTTCTTCTTGCGGCGTAAAAGGCGAGAAGAAGGCGATGGATGTCCGTGAATGGACGTGTGTTTGTGGCGCGCATCATGACCGTGACATCAACGCGAGCATCAACCTGTTGATGTTGGCCGACTGACAATCCTTCAGGGCAGGGACTGCCCGACGAGCTTGGTCCATAACCGTGGCTGGTGAGAGCACGGTCTTCCCAAGAAGCTTCCACTTCAATTTGCGAAGCAAATAAGTGGCGAGTAGTTCACTCTTGCTGTCGATACTCTTCTGATTATCCGCTGGTGTCATCTCGGAAAGTGGACCGAAATGCGTGCTGCCCGCCGTGCTGATGCCCGCGTCGACGCGCCCGACCGTCTCATACATCTGGCGGATGCTGTCTTCTGAGGTGAGGTCGACTTGCACGTCCGCCCCGTTACGCCCAGCCCGGATGATTGTATGTGTTTTCTCCAACTCTTTTGCGACGGCCTGACCGACCGTACCGCTTGCCCCAACGAGTAAAATTTTCATAAAGAAACTGCCCCTTTTGTCACGCTGAGATTCCATTTCAGAGTAGCGGATGGCGAGGACGTTCGGCAATCAAGTTGCCTTCGGTGGGACGACTGTGCCTTGATGGAATCGCATCTTCCAACGTCCGTCCACGAATACCCAAATCGAGCTGCGACGTGTCACACGATTTAGTTTCGGTTGAACGAGACGGTACGTCACCAAAACGTGATCTTCCGTCAACGGATGCAGCGTGAATTCGGATAACTCCGCCTCGATCGGGTCGAGCTGGAGTGTCGTCTGATCCCAATCTTGATACAGCAACCGCCCCGAGCTACCGATTTCAAAGAAGTCGTCGGTCAACAGTTCACGCAATCGCTCCGTCGACTGCCTGACTTCCGTCGTGAGTAACGCTTCTTCTAGTGTTTGAAGATGACCTGCCAACTCGTTCATGTCACGACTTCCTCTCTTCGTTGATTCATCACGATGACGCCGAGGACAATCAACAACAGACCGATTCCGTTCAATGCCGAGAGAACTTCCCCGTACACGAACACCCCGATGAGTCCCGTCGCCACGGTCCCGAGTCCAGCCCAGATGCTATAGGCGATACTGAGCGGGATCGTCTTCAACACGATGCCCATGAGGGTGAACGAGGCGGCGAAACTGACCAAGAGGATGGCACTCGGCACGAGATCCGTGAATCCGTCCGACAGCTTCAACATCGACGTCCCGAGCACCTCAAATCCGATGGAAAAGAAGAGTAAAAGATAGGCTTTCATTCCGATTCACCTCACACTTTCATCAAGACGAGCCCGATGATGACGAGCCCAATCCCTGCAATTTTTTGACGACTGATCTGTTCCCGGAAGACGACGAACCCGATCACTGCCGTGAGTGCCGTCCCGACCCCGCTCCAAAACGCATACGCGAAGCTGAGCGGGATGGTGAAGAGGGCAAGTGATAAGAGATAAAATGCCGTCCCGTAACCGAAGGCGACCCCGAGAATCGGAAGTCGACTCGTCGAGGTGGCGTTCACTTTCAACATGCTCGACCCGAACAGTTCCGAGGCAATGGCCCCGATCAAATAGATGAATCCCATATTACAATCCTCCTTGAACCAACTCGTCACATGCTTCCCGAATGAGTGTCGCCGCACGGTCCTTGAACGATTCGCTATACCCATACAAGACAGCGAACCAAAAGCCGTCACAGAGAAGACGAAGTTTTAAAATCGCATCCTGGTCCGGCCCGTCGACAGCGAATCGCTCGTCCCAACCGGTCGACACATCATTCCAAATCGACTCGCTCGTCGCATCTTCTTGCGAGGAGATAAAGACGGCGACGAGGTCCATATCTTCGTGATCGACATCATCCAATGTCGCGAGGGCATAGGCGCGAGTGAATGAATATGGACCGTCGGAGAGATGATCAGCGATTCGTTTCTCGAACGTCTCGATGGCGAGCTCGTTCATCTGGCGCAATAAGTTGGCCTTGCTGTCGAAATGGTAGAGGACCCCGGCTTTCGTGATTCCTGCTTTCGTCGCCAACCGTTCGAGCGACAACTGACTGATCCCGTCCTCTCGAATCATCTGGGCGGCAGTCTGCAACAACAATTGTTTTTTACTCATCCAATCACACCTCTCATAACTTTACTGACCGTTCAGTAAAGTAAGTCTATCAAAATTTACGAGGGGTTGTCGAGATAGAGCGTTGATGGAATAATCAGGGAAAAGGGGGGCGTGACATGGGTTCACATTTGATGCATCTCGTCATCGCGAACGAGATGTTACCAGCGTTGTCGGAGGTGGATGAGGTCGCATTTTTGCTCGGAAGTCTCGCACCGGATGCAACGACTGAAAAAGAGGCATCCCATTACTACGCAGGACGCCATGATGATTTATCTCGTCGCTTGGATCTGTCCCAATATTGGATTGACAGCAAGGAGGAAGACTTCTCATATCGACTCGGCTATTACGCGCACCTCGTCGCGGATGAGATCTGGTTGCAAGGGTTTTATAAAGGTTGGTTGAAAGAGCTCATCACCCAGGACCCGTCACAACAGGCGACCTATTATGCGGACTTTGATGCGTATAATGCCCGTCTCTCGTATCGTCTCGGGACGTTCGATTTTGAACGCTTGAAAGTAAATCCAGAGCTAGTTGAACTGGTCGAGAAAGTCGAGCGGGACGCGGCGATGACGGAAGAGGGGACGTACACAATGTTCTTGCCGCACCAGTTCGATGGTTATGTCGATACGTGTGTCCGCCGCTGCCTGGAGATGGTCAAACGGAAGCGGGCGATGCTCGTATGAAGAGGCGATACGCACCACTCTACGCAACGCTCGGACTCTTTATCGTGACGGTGATCACCTTCTTCACCTTGAACGGCCGAGTGTTTCCGAACCTCGAGTTGATGACGGTCATCTGGGTATATCTTGCGATTGACATCGCCTTGTTCGCCACGTTGATATGGGGTCTGTTCACGAAGGATCGAATCATTAAAATCTACACGCTGCTTGCGACAATCGGTTTGATGATCCCATTGTCGATTTGGATTTTCCTGTTGCTGTTGGCGAACGGGATCTCGGAGGCATGAGTCAGATGGACGAACCTAAAACAATCCCATTTTTGATGCGCCGCGTGCCGTTTTTCATCTTAGCAGCCCTCGTGGCCCCGGTAGCGCTCGTCCTTCTAGTCATATATTGGCGAGATTTGGATGATGATTTACGATTTGGACATCTTATTTTTTCGGTCATCTTATCCTTATTTTTCGTGGTGGACCTTCTGCCGAGAGGGATGACACAAACCGTATTATTGGCGTTCACAATCACATGTGTATGGTTCATCACCTATATTGTGTTCCGAGGTAAAAAGAGGGTACGACACGATAAAGATTGAGCCCTAAACTAAATGACATGAACTCAACCAAGAAAGTGGACCTCCACTTTCTTTTTTTGTGCTCTCTATAGAAAGAAAATTTTTCCTATCCGAATCTTGCCAAATTGGCATTGCGCATCCACATTTTGTTTGCTATGCTACTTGATGAAAACGACAATGATAATCATTATCACTGATAACGAGAAAGAAAAGAGACATACATAACCAACATGACTCGTTTTTGGTGGAAGAATCATTGAAACTTACATACAGAGGAGATGGATGAAGTGGGGAAATTAAAACTTTCACTCATGTTGACGTTACTCGTCTTCGTACTCGCCGCATGTGGCGGAACGAGTGAGACGAAGCAAGAAGAAAACGTCGACGGTGCAACAAAAACAGAGACAGTCGAGATTACAGACGCACATGGCACAATCGAGGTACCGGTCAATCCGGAGAAAGTTGTCGCCCTTGATAACCGTACGTTCGAAACATTAGCAGCGTGGGACATCGATTTGGTGGCGGCACCGATTGGACTCCTTCCAGCGGAGTCACCGTATGCATCAGACGAAGACATCGCAGACGTCGGTATGCACTTTGAACCGAACTTAGAGGCGATTGCGGGAGTGGACCCGGACGTCGTCATCGTCGGTCAACGTTTCGCGGATTACTATGAAGACATCAAAAAGTTGGTACCAGAAGCAGCGGTCATCGACTTGAACATCGAGATTCCAGAAGATGCAGGGACACCGAGTGAGATCTTGGTTAAAGGATTAAAAGATACGACACTTACGCTCGGTCAAATCTTTGACAAGAACGAAGATGCAGCACAAATTGTCGCTGATCTCGACAAGTCAATCGAAGACGCGAAAGCAGCGTATAACGGAGAAGACACAATCATGTCCGTCATCGTGTCGGGCGGCGACATTGGATTCTCAGCACCGGTGACGGGACGCGTGTTCGGACCGATGTACGATATCTTCGGATGGGTACCGGCACTTGAAGTCGAGAAGACAACGGGTGACCATGAAGGCGATGAAGTATCTGTTGAAGCCATCGCAGAAAGCAACCCGGACTGGTTGTTCGTCCTAGACCGTGATGCACCACTCGGTGACGCAGAAGGAGCGGTACCGGCTGAAGATGTCATCGACAACGCACCTGCCCTTCAAAAAACGACGGCTGTGACAAAAGACCAAATCGTTTACGCGCCGAAAGATACGTACTTGAATGAATCGATTCAAACGTACTCTGAATTCTTCAACGGCGTTGCGGAAGCACTCAAGAAGTAAGGGTTCGTTATGCAAAAACCGTTGACAGCCAGGGTTGAGACGATGTCTCAGCCCTCCTTTTCTAAATTGTGGACGAAGTCGTTCGTATTCACCGCTATCATTGTCCTCAGTTTAGCGGTGCTGTCGCTCTTTACAGGCGTATATGACTTATCACGGACAGACGGCTTCGATATGTTTTGGATCACCCGTGTCCCTCGTACGGTCGCACTCATGCTGACGGGAGCGGCGATGGCGATGGCGGGACTCGTCATGCAGCTCATCACGCAAAACCGACTCGTCGAACCGACGACGACGGGGACGCTCGAATGGGCAGGACTAGGCTTACTTACCGTGTACTTGCTCGTTCCGGCACCGAGCCTCATGATGCGCATGACCGGGGCCATCGTCTTTTCCTTCATCGGAACGATGGTGTTCTTCTGGTTCTTACGTTCGGTCAAACTCCGCTCGTCGCTCATCGTCCCGATTATCGGGCTCATGCTAGGGGCGGTTATCTCAGCCATCTCGACGTTCCTTGGCTTGTTCTTCCGCGCAAGTCAGGCGATCGAAGGCTGGTTCGTCGGCTCATTCGCTTCGGTACAAATCGGACGTTACGAATATTTATGGGTCATCATCATCGTGACGGTGCTTATCTTTCTACTGGCGAACCGTTTGACGCTAGCTGGGCTCGGGGAAGACATCGCGACGAGTCTCGGCGTGAACTATAACCAATTGATGATGATTGCGACCGGGCTCATCGCATTGTCGGTCGGGGTCGTGGCGACGGTCATCGGGAATTTACCATTCCTTGGTCTCATCGTACCGAACCTCGTTTCGATGTTTCGCGGGGATGATTTACGCAGCAACTTGCCGTGGGTCTGTCTTGTCGGAATGGGCGCGATTCTCGTGAGTGACTTGATCTCGCGGACAATCATCATGCCGTTCGAACTCCCGGTCTCGCTTATTCTTGGAACGGTTGGTGCGTTCGTCTTCATCATGATTTTATTGCGGCAACGTAAAAAGGGAGGGGTTCGATGAGTACGGTCATTGAACGAGATGGCGTTGAAATGAAAGTCGGCGCATTGACAGAAGAACGTCATGCTTCGGCGTTTCAATCAAAACGAGCGGCGCGGCGCTACTGGCTCTTTTTAAGTACGTTTATTCTCGGGGGACTCTTGTGCGCGCTCGGTCTTCTCCTTTACAACAATCCGGTCTCCATCGACTCGCCGTCATTCGTGCCGGTCGTCGAACGTCGAATCGTCGCCATTGTGACGATGTTGATCGCGGCACTGTGCCAAAGCCTTGCGACGGTCGCGTTTCATTCCGTGACGAACAATCGGATCATCACACCGTCGCTCCTCGGATTCGATGCGCTCTACTCGACGATCCAGACGAGCATGGTGTTCTTCTTCGGGGCGGGGGCGTTGATCGGATTCTCGGGAACAGGCGCCTTCTTGACACAAGTCGGGCTCATGGTGACGATGAGTCTTCTCTTATACGGATGGCTCTTATCGGGGAAATATGCCAATCTTCAGCTCATGTTGCTCATTGGGATTATCATCGGGACGGGACTGAACTCGGTATCGTCTTTCATGCGCCGCATGCTCGCACCGTCCGAGTTCGATATCTTGCAGGCACGACTGTTCGGTTCGGTGACGAATGCCGACGTGGCGTACTTTCCCATCGTTATTCCGATTGTCATCATCGCCGGGACACTGTTGTTCCTGTTTTCGAACCGACTCAATATCGTTGCACTCGGTAAGGATGTCGCGACGACGTTCGGCGTGAATCATCGGAGAAGCGTCATCTATACGCTTGTCCTGATTTCACTCCTCATGTCGGTGTCGACGGCACTCATCGGGCCGCTCACGTTCTTCGGATTTTTAGTCGCAACGCTCAGCTACCAGGTCGCGTCGACGTATGATCATAAATACGTCTTCCCGATGGCGTTCGCCCTAGGGTTCTTCGTCCTGACGAGCGCGTATTTCTTTATGTATCACATATTCCAGACGCCAAGTGTCGTCTCCGTCATCATCGAACTGTTCGGGGGGCTCATCTTCTTGGCCGTCATTCTAAGGAAGAGGTCGCTATGATTCAAATCGAACAAGTCAAAAAATCGTATACAGACGACGTCCACATCGGACCGCTCACGCTCGACATCCCGAAAGCCGGGTTCACTTCACTCATTGGACCGAACGGGGCAGGGAAGTCGACGACGCTCATGATGATTGGACGGTTGCTCAACTTAGACGAGGGACAGATTCAAGTTGCCGGGATGGATGTATCAAGCACGAAGTCGAAAGACTTGGCGAAAATCATCACGATCCTGCGTCAAGAGAACCACTTCGTGACAAGGCTCACGGTCCGGCAACTCGCCGGGTTCGGTCGATTCCCGTATTCAAAAGGGAGATTGACGAAAGAGGACGAGGCCATCATCTCGAAATATATCGACTTCCTCGATTTGACAGCGCTCGAGAATCGCTATCTCGACGAATTGTCAGGTGGGCAGCGTCAACGCGCCTATGTGGCGATGGTACTCTGTCAGGAGACGGAATACGTCCTCCTCGATGAGCCGCTCAATAACTTGGATATTGCCCGTTCGGTGCAGATGATGGAATATTTGCGCCACGTCGCGGACGAGTTTGGTCGGACGATTGTCACGGTACTTCACGACATCAACTTCGCGGCGAAATACTCGGATCGGATTTGTGCGATGAAAGATGGACAGATTGCCGCATTCGGGAAGGTCGAAGAGATCATGGACGCCAAGATTTTATCGGATATTTTTGAGACGAAACTCGAAATCATCGAAGGTCCGTATGGGCCGATTGCGGTGTACTAACGAAAAGGAGAATTCACATGAAAATTGACTGGACACCCATCACAAAAGTCGTAAACGAAGCGCCCGATACATACACGTTCCATCTCGCCTTGCCACCTGAGTTCACGTGGCAGGAAGGGGCGCACACGCATCTTGCACTCGAAGGATTCAACGCCGAGGACAAGCCGAACCGAAGCCTCGTCCGCCATATGTCGATTTCGACATTGCCGCACGAAGGGGCAATCGGAATCACGACCCGCATCAAGTCCGAATGTTCGACGTTCAAATCCATCCTTCGCGACATGGTGCCGGGGAACAAGGTCGCCTTGTTCAAGACACACTCGAACGTCCCGCTCGAGCGGAGCGGGAAGAACGTCTATCTGTTATCTGCTGGGGTCGGTCTCGCGACATTCCGTCCGATCGTCCTCGACTATTTGGCGAACGGGGAAGGCGTCCCGCATCTCCATTCATTGAACGTCGATTCGTCGAAGGCGTATTTGTTTGGTGATGTCTTCGAATCGAACGAGACCTTCACGTCCGAGTTCGTCCCGAGTCGGAAAGATTACTATGAACGAGTTGAAGCGTTGGCTGCCGATCAAGATGCTTTGTTCTATGTCGTTGGCAGTGACGAGTTGTTGCGTGAAACGATTCAGGTGCTCCGGACAAACGGAGTAGCCTGTGACAACATCAAGATTGACAAACATGATTTTCAACGAGAAGACTTTTTAGGCTGACACTCAAACCGGGGACACGTTCCCCGGTTTTTTCGTGCACAGCTGGACGAATCGTTCAAAGATACCCCGACCATCCGGTGTCCCAATCGACTCGGGATGGAACTGGACGCCATACGTCGGATGGGTCGGATGTTCGAGTGCCATGATGACACCGTCTGTCGTCTCTGCCGTGACAATCAGTTCTGTCTCTTGTACAACGAGCGAGTGATAGCGCATGACATCCATCGACAAGCCTTCGAATAAGACACTCGGTGACGTATTGATGCGCGACACTTTCCCGTGCATGACCTCGTTCGCTCGTCCGACGAGCCCGCCGAACGCCTCGGCGATGACCTGATGACCGAGACAGACCCCAAGGATTGGGACGTACCCGGACAATTGTCGAACGACCGCAAGCGAGACACCGGCATCTTTTGGACCACCGGGACCTGGGGAAAGAATGATCCCACTCGGGTTCATGCGACGGATTTCTTCTATAGTATGTTCATCATTCCGAATGACGCAGACGTCACTGAATCGAGCGACGTCTTGATAGACGTTATACGTGAACGAATCATAGTTGTCGATGAGGAGAATCATGCGAACACCTCCAAAAGTGATTTGGCTTTATGCAGCGTTTCTTCGTATTCTGATACGGGGTCCGAATCATAGACAATGCCGGCACCAGCTTGGACGTGGGCCGTGTCACCTTGGATGACCATCGTCCGAATGGCGAGAGCAAAGTCGAATCCACCTCGGACGTCGAGATAACCGACCGCACCGGCGTACACTTCGCGCTTCACTGTCTCGAGTTCGTCAATGAGTTGCATCGCCCGAATCTTCGGGGCACCCGAAACGGTACCGGCTGGAAGACAGGCGCGGAGCGCATCGATCGGTGTCACGTCTTCCCGCAGTTCACCTTCGACTTCGGAGACGAGATGCATCACATTTTTGAACCGTTCGAGTTCAATGTGTTTCGGGATGGTGACTGTGCCGACTTTAGCGACACGACCGATATCGTTCCGTCCGAGGTCGAGAAGCATCCGGTGTTCGGCGAGTTCCTTTTCGTCCTTTAGAAGTGACTCCGCGTGACGCATATCTTCTTCGACCGTCTTCCCGCGTGGACGTGTGCCGGCGATTGGGTTCGTCGTCACGATGCCATTTTCGACACGGACGAGACTCTCGGGTGAGGCGCCGAGGACGATCGCTTCCCCGAGGTCGATATAGAATAAGTACGGGCTCGGATTTTGTTTGCGGAGCGTCCGGTAAAAGTGGAACGAGTCGCCGGTGAATGTGGCATCGATGCGTTGCGACAAGACGAGTTGGAACACTTCTCCGGCGAGGATCGCTTCTTTCGCTTGGAGGACACGGTCGATGAACTCGTCTTTTGTTGTCAAAAGCTGTTCGCTCGTCCGTACGACCGGTTCGAGGGCGTGTGTCTCCGGTGTCTCGAGCTGTTCACGGATGGACTCGAGTCGTTCGGTCGCATCCGTCTCACTCGTATCAATCAAGACGACCTGTTCTTCGAGATGGTCATATAAGACGACCGTCTCATAGCGCTGGAAGAGGGCGTCCGGTAAATCACGTGTCTCGGTCGGCGTGTTCGGGATCGGTTCATATACTCGGAGTAAATCATAACCGATATAGCCGACGGCACCCCCGATGAACGGATACGGTGCAGCGATGTCGTCACGCGTGATGCGTTCAGATAGGGCGTGGAGCGGGTCGTCCGCATAGATGGTGCCGGTTGAATCTGTCACATTGTTCCCGTCGACCCGGATTGTCTCGACCGGATTCGCTGCGATGATGGAGTAGCGGCCGTGCTTGCCTTCCGCCCGACTCTCGAGCAGGACCTTACGTTCACCTTGCAGACGGTGGAAGATTGCCACCGGTGTCAATTCGTCGCCATTGATGATCAGTTGTTGCATCGAAATCTCCTCCTTAAACTAAAAAAATCTCCCCGCCCCACATGCCCAATCGGACATGAAGGACGAGGAGATTCCCCGTGTTGCCACCTTCGTTGAAAGACGTCTTGTCTTCCCACTCATCGCGAACCATCATTCGCTGTCCCCGATAACGGGAGGACCCGTCAGAGCCTACATGTCGGTCTGAACGCTCAAAAGCCCATTCACGCAAGGCACGACACCGGTTCGCATCGACCACCGGCTTTCTGGAGACGTCCCTTCGCGCTACTCTTCTTTCTCATTGCGAGTTCGTATGAATGTTATCGTTACTTTAACGGGATGAAGCTTTCTTGTCAAGACTCAAAACGCGACAAACATTTGAAAATAGATAAATTATGCTATGATGGATGGTGAAAGGAAGGTGCACCGATGGAGACACTCAACATGAAACAACTTTCTGACGACCGCGCGACGAAACAAGTCGCGGGTGACCTCGACGCGATGCGTGACTTGATGCATGACTCGTTTCGGTATGTCGACTCGAGCGGGCGTCAGTTTGATAAAGAGACGTTCCTCGACCAATACGTCGACCCGACTGCGATTCAATGGATTGCCCAAGAAACGGTGACGTTCGATGAAACCGTGACGACGGACCTCGCAATCGTGAAAGTCTTGCTTGAAGAACGGTTTATTCTAGGAACGAATGCATACGAAGGACGCTTTTGGGCGCTCCACTTGTATATAAAAGAAGGCGATGACTGGCTATGGCAAGGCGGTCAAGCGACGATGATCAACGAATAATATGGAGACACTTCTTGAAAAAAGAGGTGTCTTTTTTTGAGCAGATTTACTTGTCGAAACATTGTCGAAACATTTTTGTTACATTTTTGAAACATTAACCGATATATTCCGTAGAACGATTTGGAGCATATACTCCAAGATCAAATGAAAGAGGGGAAACTATGAAAACGAGATTCAAGCAGTTCGTGGCGATGATGACGATCCTCGTCCTCGTCCTATCATTCCTCCCGCCGGTGTCAGCCGACAAAGGGGAAGGCATGAAGGAGGCCACCTTACTCAATCCGGGAGAGGCGGTCGAGTTCACGACCGGAATCGAACCGGTCAACACGTATTGGTTCAAGATGGAGCGCGTCGCGTCAGCGATGACACATATGGAAGTCACGTTCGAATCTTCCAAACTCGCGAACATCAGCATCTATCCGAGCGCCGAGATGGCGGCGAAGGATGAGACGTTCGATCGCTATCGCGCGAGTGCGACGAAAGAAGAGGGAGAACAGACGGCCAAGATTCCGTTCCCATTCGCTTGGGAAGGTCCATACTACATCAAGGTCGAGTATATGCCGATGGACCTCGGTGACGGGATGATGGATATTCCGGCAGAGGACATGCCAGTCGGTGAAGAACCAGCAGAAGGCGGGGAACCGACAGAAGGAGAACCAGGAGAAGGGGGAGAGCCACCAGCACCGGATCTCTCGATGTTCGCTTCAGACATCAAGCTCGTCGTCAATCCGGTTAAACTTCCGGTGAAGTACGAAGAAGTCGGTGGTGACATGTGTGCCGTCGAATCAATCGTACAACCGGCACCAGAGCGTGATTCGATGCTCAAACTCATCCGTCGTGTGCAGTCAGAAGTACTCGGCAAATCACAAGAAGGTCGGGACTTATCGGCCCTCTATTACCGTGCTTCGCCTTACATCGTCAAAGCGATCACGTTTGATGGAGAAAAACGAAAAGCGGCACTCACAGACTTGAAGACACTCCGTCCATTGTTGACAGCGCTTGTCGACAAAAAGGACTACACGTTGAAGACGCAAGATGCAGCGGCAATCAAACGTCTCCATGCACTTGTTGATGGAAGCGTTCCGACGGCGCTACAAAGTGAGATTGGTGAAATCGCGACAGCGCTCGAAATGGACTCGCTCGCAGGAACACCCGTATCCGATCTCTTTGGGAAAATCGGCATGACGATTCAAACGGACGGTCAAGACGCACCACGTTATATCGTCAAATATAAATCGTCACCGAGTAAGTCCCTTGGCAAAATGAATGCGATGAATAACGTTTCGGCTGAGCGAATCGCGATCGGTTCGCCATCGGATTACTTTGCGCTCGTCGATGTAGAGGAAGCTTCTACGAAGATGCAGGCACAAGCGAAGTCGACGCTCGAATCAGATCGGAACGTGGAATACATCGAACCGGTCCAGACGTACAAATCGTTCGCAACGGATGTGAGTCTCGATTACCAATGGGCCATCAATTCGAAGTCGATTCTCAAACCGTTCCAGGATGCGGGAATCGGTCTTGATCGCTATGAATCGTTACGATTACCGGGACGTGCCGTGAAAGTGGCCGTTCTCGATACAGGAGTCGACCATCGTCTGCTCGATTTACAAGGGAAGGTCGATATCGCTAACGCGAAGAACTTTGTCGACCCGAACGGTGAAGGTGACGCGATTGATGATCATGGGCACGGTACGCATGTCGCTGGTGTCATCGGTGCTATTCGAGACAACGGTGTCTCAATGCGTGGGATTGTTCCAAACGTCTCAATCTTACCTGTCAAAGTTCTCGATGCGGGTGGTTATGGGGATACGGATCAAATCGCACTTGGAATCAAATATGCGGTCGACGCTGGGGCGAAAGTCATCAACATGAGCCTCGGTGGAAATGAGAGCCGTACACTCGGATATATGCTGAAGTATGCACATGACCGTGGTGTCATCATCGTGGCGGCGACTGGGAATGACGGACAGTCACGTGTGTCTTATCCGGCGTCTTCGAAATACACGATTTCAGTCGGGGCAACAAACTCGTTCGGGATCGTCTCGGATTACTCGAACTATGGGATTGATGTCGATGTCGTCGCACCAGGTTCTAAAGTGGCGAGTCTTGTTCCAGACGGAAACGTCGTTTATATGGACGGGACGAGCATGGCGACACCACACGTCGCGGCTGCTGTCGCTCTCTTGAAATCACAGCACCCGAACATGACGGTCGAAGGGGCACGCTCGATCCTGCGCCGTACGGCACAACCTCTCGCATTCTCAGGTGGCGACGCACCACGTGATCCACGAATGGAAGATGGGTTACAGTATGTGCTCGATGAATTAGATCGTCCACTTCTTCCGTACTATGATGTCGTGAGCGGATACGGGAAAGTAGATGTCTATCGCGCTGAATCCATGCTTCAACTCGCACCGAAACCGAATCGGATTTATGACAATGCGCCAGTTTTCTCGGCTAAAGTCAAATCTGGGACGCGCGTCACGCTCTATAACGGAACGAAGCGTATCGGTTCTGGCGTTTCAAAAAATGGTGCAGTCACAATGTCGATCGCACCTCAACACGAAGGGGCTGTACTGACGGCTCTCTACACAAATGGTAAATTCAGTACGAACGAGCGCCTCCTTGTCATGAAAGGACTTCGTCCGAAAACGGCACAGGTGAACGCCGTGCGTGCAAAGACAAAACAAGTGACAGGTAAAGCTCAGGCTGGGATGACGGTCGTCATTCGCGACCAGAAGAAGCAAGTCATCGGAAAGTCAAAAGTGACGTTGAATGGCACATATGTCGTGAAGACACGAGTGTTGAAGAAAGGCGAGCGCCTGATGGTTCATGTCGAAGACGTGACGAAGAAAGTCAGTCCGGTCACAACGATCACGGTTCGATAAAAATAGGAAATTACTGAAAAATCATACGCGATTCTTCAATATGTAATCGAGTATGCATACAGTGCGACACAATGGGATTCCTTTTCAATAAGGAGTCCTTTTGTGTTTTTAAAAAATATGATTAAAAATAGAAAATTATGTACCTATTTTTAAAATAATCCATTAAAATAAAGATGTTGTCTGAAGAAAACATTATTTAGGAGGAACATCTTTTCATGAAACAACCAAAGTACTTATCTTTATTCTTAGCGGGGACACTCGTTCTCGGCGGTTTCGCTCCAACATTCGTTGCAGCAGAGACGAATGAAACGGTCGTCGATACGACGGCACCAGAAGCACCAGTCGTGGAAACACCGCTTCATACGTCGACTTCATTGAAAATCACAGGAGAAGTTGGAACGAAAGCGGAGATTCTCGTCGCAAACAAAACATATGAGCGTGTCGTACGTTCAACTGGGGAAGCGATCTTCACGATGTCACCACAGCCTGTCGGTCGCGTGATCACAGTCCGTCTCGTCGATGCGAGCGGAAACGTAAGTGAAGAGACGAGCGTCGTCGTCGCAGAAGACCCAGAACAACGTCCGGAAGCACCGGTCATCAACACGGTCGATAACTCGGCACGTGCGATTGTTGTCACAGGGACACCTGGAGTAGGCGTGACGGTCACAGTCGGAGGAAGCACGTTCAACGGATCGTTTGATGCGAACGGGCAATACCGCCGCGTGATCGCCCTTCAAAAAGTAGGGACACCGCTAACTGCTCAAGCGAAAGCGAAGAGTGGGGCACTCAGTGAACTCGTTCAAACAACGGTCGTCGCTGATAAAGTCGCGCCTGCGAAAGCCCGTTTGACACAAGCTGTGACGACGACATCGAACGGAATCGCTGGAACAGCGGAACCGCTCGCAACAGTAGTCGTAACAATCGACGGAAAAGCATACTCAGCACCGGTCATGTCGACTGGGAAGTTCGTGCTTCCGATTCCAAAACAACCACTCGGTAAGAAGATGACCCTCGCGGTACGTGATGGTGCTGGTAACTACAGCGCTTCTGAAACGTTGACGGTTCAACACGCACTCTTCAACAACTTCTATCGTGTGACGGATGAAGGATTCCGTGCAGTCTTCCATAAAGAAGTATTCACATGGGACGGATCGACACGTTACAACGAGACATTTGCGCCGTTCTTCATTGACCGCCCGTCGAAATCGAATATGTTGTTCTTATTGAGCAACTACACAGAAGATGGAGATGTGGTTGGATTCAATAAGCTTCGCATCCGTGTAGGGAATGCGACATATACAGAAGCAATCGATGAGTGGGATATCGATTACTATGAATATGATGACGGATCAGTAGAAGAATCGTACTGGTTTGAACCGAGCGCGAAGATGATCGCTTTCGTCAAACAACATGTTCGTCCAGAGAATCGGATCGTCATCACAATCGAAGGATACGACTATGATGTGGAGTGGGCGTTGATCGCAGGTGAGAAGCGTGCCTTCATCCAGTCGCTTCAATACGCAGGATATTAATAAGAAGAAATAAGTTATTAGCCGTAGGTGAATCATTCACCTGCGGCTTTTTTTGGTTTCGTGGATAGGTCTAATGGAGGAGCGGAGCTTTAAAGATGATTCCCTTGAAATGGTTTGAAAAGTTTGGTCAATGTAAAATTAAGGATTTAATTAATGCGAAAAATGGTCAAATCAAAAAATAGACATGGAAATTATACATAAATCCATAATATTCATTAATAATTACATTTTTTGTATATAATAAAGTTGTCAGCTGATAAATGGCTTTATTTCGCCTTTTTTCGACGTATTTCGACATTTTAAAAAGAGGGGAATTCAATATTAAATTATCTTCCTATTGGAGAAATTCAAAATCATTCCCATTTTTGCGAAAAAAAACGCTTGTGCTAGCTGGAAGTGTTATGTATATTATGGATGTAAGGTTTTCCAAGTTCATACTTGGTAAATTGTTCAAGGGGTTCACTTCTTGAAGAAATACCTACTTGTTTCGCTGAAACTCAAGACCTAAACGATTAAGTTGGATAAGTCATTTGTATGAATGGCGTATACATAAGGGATCATTTAGCGGGGGGAGCGTCAACGTAGACGAGTAGAGACAAACACGTAACATAACCAAAGGGAGGATTTACACAAGATGGCTAAGAAATCATTCAAGCTAGTCAAAGCGTCAGCAGCACTTGCTGTGACGGCAGCAGCCCTTACACCAGTAATGGCAGCAGAAGCAGCAACTTCAACAGTTGAACTCAAACCAGAGGTCGTACTCGGTGGGAAGTTTAAAGAAGCGCTCGCGCTCAACACACCAAAAGGTGTTGAAATCAAATGGGGTAAATACCTCGTTACTGCAATCAACAAATGGCAGACAATCAAAGGTCAAGGTTCTGATGGAAAGACTTACATCAAGAAACTTTACGCTCGTAACTACCCACTTTACATCCTCGAGCAAGATCTCGGTGAAGTAAAAGCTGGTTCTGAACTCGAAAAACCATCAATCCGCGTTATGTACCGCGATGGCAAAATCTACACTCAGGCGCCTGAGCGTTACACAATGAGCTCGAACTACAACACTAAAGATGAAGGTAAGCAAGAAGTTCTTATCTCATACAACCACAACGGTAACCGCATCACTTCAATGTTGTCTTACACAGTGGTAGATAAAGCAGTCGCTGGAGCGATTTCTTCTGTTAAAGCATTAGGTAAAACTTCAGTTGAAGTAATGCTTAACCAAGAAGTTGATTCAGTTTCAGCATCTAACTTCTCAATCGTTGGAGCTAACGTAACGAGTGCTACACTCGGAGCTGACAAAAAGACTGTTAAACTTGAAGTTTCTGGTCTTGAATACGGACAAGATTACATGCTCGCTGCTAACAACATCATGGTTAAAGGTGAAGCGAAAGATTTCGGTTCTAAAGCCTTCAAATCACTTGCTGTTGACGAAGTATGGAACCTTAAAGTAACTCCAAAAGCATCTTCACTTCTTGCTAACGGAGCAGACAACACAGAAGTAACACTTGAGCTTGTTGACGCAGCTACTGGCCGTGTTGATGCTGGTGCGGATAACATCGTTCTTGACTTGAACGCTACTTTCGGTGCGTTGTCTTCAAAACGTGTTACAATCCAAGACGGTAAAGCTACTGTAATCTTGACTTCTGAGTTCTCTAACACAGGTGTCACTTCGAAAATCGATGCACAAATCATCGAAGCTTCTGGAGATTACAAAGCACTTATCGGTAAAGTTGCTGGAACTGCAAATGTTTCATTCGTAACTTCAACTTCAGGATCAGTTGACACAATCACGCTTGTGAACGCTGAATCAAACCAAGCAGACCGTTTCACACTCTTCTTCGACAAAGCAGTATCACTTGATCACTTCGTTGCAAAAGATGCTAGCGGTAAATATCTCTACACTAACGGCTCAACTACTACTTCTTCACCAGTAGCAGCTAATGGTGAAGCATACAGCCATGCTTTCCGTGTAAATGGAACAGACAAATCTGTAGAAATCACTCAAGGTGGAAAAACATTCACTGTTAAAGGATTCAAACCAGTTGCTGGAAACCCTAAAGCGATGGAAGTTATCCTTGACAAAGGTGTTGTCCTCACTGACAACGCTCGTGTAGAAGTTGAAGTTAACACAGTTAACTCAATCAACAAAGTTACAAAATCTTCTGCTTCATTCGTTGTAACTGACGCTCGTAAACCAGAAGCAACTTCTGCTACGGCTGAAGGATTGAACACTTTGAAAGTTAAGTTCTCAGAAGCGATTTCTGATGCAACATTCGTTCTTGACGGTCGCTTTGTAGAAGGATCTGACTTCTCAGCTGAATTTGGTGACTTCAACCCAGTTACACTCGCTGATAACCGCGACCTTGCTACGATTTCACTTTCTGGAACGTACAACGAAGGGAAGTCAAACTCTGTACTTGGATACTTCGGCGCTGGACAACACTCTGTACAAATTTCTTCTATGAAGGACTTTGCTTACTTGACTGACACAGCTAACCTTGGTTCTACTCAGAACTTGTACTTCAGCATCGTTGCAGATTCGGCTAAGCCAAGCGCGACTGTAACAGTAGAATCACCAGAACAATTCCGCGTTAAGTTTGACAAGTCGGTTTCTGGATTTGAAGCAGCTGACATTCAAGTTCAACGTAAAGCTTCAAACGGATCATTCGTAACTGTTCCAGTTTCTCAATTGCCGCACAAATTAACACGTATCTCAGCTTCAGAGTATGTAATCGAACTTACTTCTGACTGGACGGTAATCTACGATACTGCTGCTTCAAACAAAAACTACTACAACGATGAGTACCGTATCTTCATCGCTAAAGAAGCTGTTACAAACGTAGCTAACGGTCTTAAGAATGATGACCTCGCACTTAGCTTGAACTACTCTGGTTCGCCACTTAACACACCAGATGTAACAAGCCCAATCATCTCTCAAATCGATCGTGTAGCAATGACAAACCGTTTCGCTGTAACAATGAGCGAGCCAGTTAAGATTGCTGCTGCTTCTGATGAAGATGCTACATTGGCACAAGGTCAAGCTGGTCTTGGTGGAACGACAGCTCAATTCATCGGTAAAGACAAAGATGGAAAAACTGTCACAATCAACGGTACGGTTACAGGATACGCTAACAACGCTAACGGAATGGACAACGTCCTTGCTGTTGAATGGAGCAATGCTTCAGGAGCTCTTACTCCACAAGCGGTTGTTGACGGTGGTGGATCAACTGAATGGACACTCGTTGTTCGTGCAGTATCTGACGATGTTGGTAACACAGCCGCTTCAGCTACTAAGTCGTTCACAGTTGCGAAATCTCCAGCTGCAAACACACCATTCGCAATCGCTCAAAACGGTGTTTCTGGGGCCCTTAATGGTTCGGCAGAAGACACAGTGGTTATCAAATTCACTGAAGGTGTCCTCACTTCTGGTGTAAGTGATGCTACGAACCCAGCTCAATACACACTTAACGGTAAGACGCTTCCATCAGGAACTTCTATCCGCGTAGCGAACAACGACAGTGTGGCTGGATTCGAAACAGTAACAATCACACTTCCGGACGGAACATTGAACGCTGCTTCTAACGTTGTGACTGTAAACAAAGACCTCGTATCTTTCGATGGATCATTGTTCCAAGGTCCAGTTGAAAACACGTTCTCTGTAGTTGCGCCTAACTAATCGTTGACCCTCCCTTAGGGTTAAATAGAGCAACGTCTTCGGACGGAGCCATCTTGTAAACCGGTAGTGCCTCGGCACTACCGGTTTTTTGCTTTTACCCTAAAAATCAATTCCCCTTTTCTATAAAACAAATTATACTTTTATTGTAATCAAATTAATCTTTTACCATTTTTTAAGAAAAGAGGAAATGTACGTGAAACAATTGCTGTGGGCACTTCTAATTGCCGTTTTTCTTCCTATATTAAGTTTGCCTGATTCGGTGGAAGCAGGCGAGCCGCTTCCGAACCATTATCGGATCTCTAACAGTCCTTACGTCATCACGATGGATGGAAAGGAACTTTACCACGTCGGAACGGGAGAACGCATTCCGTTATCGACCGAATTGGATTTACACTGGTCCAATGATAAAAATGCCGTGATGAGTGTGGACGGTCAGCATCTCGTCCTTACAATCGGATGTGGTATTTGTTCAACGAGCAGTTACATCATTGACCTTGATGGTCAGATCACATCGCATCGGGTCCCAGAAAATTATCGAATTGTCGGAGCAGACGTCGCGCACGATCGACTTCTATGGGCGACGTGGACAGAAGTGATCATGACGAACCTTCAAGGGGATGTCATTTGGAAGCGTTCCGACCTCGGGACCGCTGTCACGTTATCTACCGATGGTCAGACTGTCATTGCGGCACAACACGATCTTTTGAAGATTGACCGTGTGAACGCAGTGACGGGTGAAACGGAATCGACTCAAACCTTTGATGTGAAGGTCCAAGTCCGTGACAAAGAAGCGCTCGCCTTTGATGGTGTCATCGCTTATCCGGAACAAGGTTACGTCTATCTTGAGGCAACCCGACAACTGATCGCGCTTCCTGAATGGTATGACGTACAGTATGCAGAAGAAGATGGGTTCTTACATTGGTACTCGCAAGGCACGTATGGGGTCTTACATACTACATCTGGAGAATTGAAGACGTATGATCCAATCGTCTATCCGACGCTATTCCCTGGCGTTTTAGCGTTCTCGGATCAGACGATTCCGCTTTCTTCTTATAAACAAATGCCGACTCAACTAGAATTCGAAGTGGATAAAGGGGCGAACACAGAAGGTGACCCATACCTATATGTCGACCGCGCATATCCAATAACGTTCAAATCGACAAATCTGGACGGGGTGACCGAAACGATTCCGTTTGAGCGCTTAAGAGCGAATAAATCGAATGAAGTCACGTCGCCACAAGTATTTTCGTACGTGACGGACGTCAACTATGACCTCACATACATGGGGAAAACGTTCAGTGGGACGCTCTTCTCCTACAATGTTGGGGACGTTTCGATTCGTAAGTTCGGACTTGCGGGTGAAATCGTTGGACAAACGGCACCTCGCGCAGGTGTGACGGTACGAGTTCATCAAGACGGAAAAGAACCGATCCAATATTCAACGAAAGCGACGTTATCTGGTGAATTCCGAATGACGACGGAACGGCTTGCGCCAGGGACAACGTTCACGGTGACGAGTCTAGCGAGCAGGACAGCGGTGTATCGCAAAACGTTCACCGTACCGGTTCCGAATCCAGAGGCCAACACGATTGAGGTGTTAGAAGACTCTGTCGAAACGGGTGTCATGTTTAAAACCGTGCCGAACGGGAAAATTGACGTCTTCGTCAAAGAACAATTCCATTCGTGGTACGACACGATTCAAGCAGACGCCTCGGGCATTGCGCGCGTGACGGGAACAGTCGATCCGCTCGCAAAAGGCGTCAGCGTGACGTATGCACCAGCGGGCACGGAAGGGGTGGAGAAGGAACTCGTTGTCTTTGAGCGGGCTGAACCGACCTTCACGTTCCAGGTGACACCGAACGCAGGGGATACGACATTATCCTATGCGTCAACAGCTAAAGGCATTACGTACAAGACGTACGTTAACGACGTGTTCGTCGGGGATGGTCGCACGCTTGTGTTGCCGAAGACGCTTCAGGATGGTGACGTGATTCGTACTGTCGCTACGGCGGGAGACCGCTCAACAACGACGGAGCATCGTGTCGTTGCGGTCGGACCAACGATTCTTCAAGTGACAGATGTCGCGATGACGGCGACACATACGGTCGTGAGCGTTCGTCGTGACGTGAAGGCAGACCTTCAGTTCTATATCAACGGCAAACGTACGACGGCGACTCCGGTCTCCTCGACGCGATTCACGGTTCCGGCACGACCTGGTGACATCGTCCTCGTTCGTCTCGTCCGTGGAGGTCAGAAGCTAGATACGCGTCTTGCGTTACCGAAAGTCACGTTCAGCAACATCCGCCTCCATGATGAGCAAAAGACATGGGTCGGGATGGTGCTTCCGAATAGCGCAGTCACGTTGCAAAACGGCTCGACACGAATCGCGAGCGGGAAGAGTTCTTCGACAGGACGTGTCGTCATGAACTTGGCACCTCAACCGATCAAGTCGAAAGTCACACTCGTCAGTAAGCGAGGCGTGTATCGTTTCGTTCAGACGGTCTACGTGAAGGCTGGGCTGACACCGAAGTTCACGGTGACGACGCCGACGAGCTCGTCACGTTCTGTGACGGTGAACGCCAACATCGATTATGGCAAAGTGACGATCCATCGCGGGTCGACACTCCTCGCATCGAAGATGGTGACGTCAAAATCGACGTCTGTCTCGATGGCAGCTCAAAAATCAGGCACACGTTTGACGGTCCGGATGACGACGCCAAAAGGTCGTTCACAGACGATTTACGTCACGACCCGCTAACATTCAACGTCTATCTCATTCAATTGGGATAGACGTTTTTTATATGGGTTTCATGATTGGTTATTGTGAGCTGTTGTTACATAGTAAGATTTAAAAATCGCTTTTCTTCTTTTTGAAAAAAATCCCTTTTATTCATGGTATGATGGTAAAAAAAGATAAATGAGGTATTGGATGAATACATATGTTAAAGGTGCGCTCTTATCCACGGCGCTACTTCTCACGACAACTTCTGCTGGGGCAGAAGAGGTGGCACGTCCGTTCTTTACAGAAGTATCAAAAGAAACGACCGTGTATCGATTGTTGCCGGATAAGACGATGAAGCCGATCGGGAAACTGCTACCGAATGAACAATATGCGGTCGTCGGTGTGTCCGGTGGCTATTATCAAGTCGAGGTGAACGGGCGACGCACGTACGTCAAAAAGCAAGAAATCCCGTTAAAGGCTCAACTATTGACGAAAGCCGTCGTCTCTGACGGACGATACGAACGATTGCTTCATAATTATACGGCACGTGTCGAAAGACGTGAGGTCCCGTACTACTATGGATTTCTGACAAAAGCGCAAGCCGTCAGCCAAGCGGACTCGGCCATGAACGGGGTGTGGCGCATCGGGGCAACCCCGGGCAAACAAATCGTGGAAGACATTCATACGTTTGACTGGGAGCGTGACATCACTGTCGGTGATTCGACGTCGTTCATGTTCCAAATGCAATATTGGATGGTATTGAACCAACTGACGATGGCGTATCACTATACGAAAGACACGAGCTACTTGGCTTACGGAAAGGCATTCGTCGATAGTTGGGTCAAGCAATATCCGACCGACTCGTATCGTCGTTACCCGAACGCGTATCACCAACAAGGGACGGCGATTCGCACGTTCCATCTCATCAACTTTTGGAATCAATACAAGAAGTCTCCTTTAAATAATGACGCAGCATTCAGCGCTCGTGTGCTTCAAACGATTGAAGGGCACGGTGAAATCTTGGCGGACGCGAAATTTTATCGGGAACGTCACAATCATGGGATCTTCCAAGACATGGCGTTGACGGATATCGCTCAGACGTTCCCTGAGCTCGAACAATCAAGTGTTTGGAATGAGCTTGCGACTACGCGGTTGACGACACAGTTGGACCATTCCCTGAGTCCTGACAACGTCCACTTGGAGCATTCGCCGGGTTATCAGGTGTATACGTACGAGATGCTGTATCGCTTCAACCGCTGGATCGAGGCGAACGGCTTCGTGACATCTCCTCGTCTAGAGGCCGTCAAACGAATGCCAGAGACGCTCGTCCATTTGATGAAACCGAACCGGACGCTTCCACTCTTCGGCGACACGACGGGGGAACCGCGGACGACGTCGATGATTTCGACATTGCGTGACTATCCTGAACTGCTTTATGCGGTGACAGGAGGAACGGAAGGGGTGCGACCGACGGAACGCGTGAAACAGCTCGATACGCAATACGCGGTGTTGCGCGAACATTGGGGAGAGAATGAGCCTTTCGCCGATGCGGTCTCACTCATGATGACGGCGGGGTTCCATAATACGGCCCATAAACATCAAGATGATCTCAGCATCGACCTGTACGGATTTGGACGCGATTTCATCGTCGAGACCGGACGATATGGGTACACGAACCGACCGGAGCGAGATACGGCCGTCCGTGTCGAAGCGCACAACACGGTGAACATGGGATCTCGTCAGCTCACGCTCCATTCGAGCACGATCGGGAAAAGCGGGATCACTTTGGTCGAGGAAGTCGATGGATTACAACGGGCGAGCGGATTCAGTGATTTGATGGGGCAAGGGATTCATCATACGCGAAGCATCGCGCACGATTTAGACGGCACCGTGCTTGTCGCGGATACGATTCAAAGTGACGCCCGCGTCCCGTTCACGCAACGGTTCCATCTCGGAGTCGGTCTTGAACCGGTCGAAGAACGTGAGGGTGAGATGTTTTTCCGTGATGCGGAAGGGCGAACACTCCAGATGATTCAACTGCCGATCGCTTCGACGGGGACGGTGCGAATCGAACCGAGTTTTGTCGCCTATCGTGATTTCGAATGGAAGCCACGTCACCAAGTCGTTTCGACAAAAACTGGGAAAGGAACCTCGTTCGTCACCTTGTTCCATCTTTCGAAGACAGGGACGCGCGTTACGTTCTCGAACGTAATGGAGACAGAGACGGCTTACGTCGTGAACTACTCCTTGTCGAACGGACAATCTCGTACCGTCGAAATGCCGAAAGGTGTGAGTGAGGAAATAAGTGAGACGCTATAAGGAAATGAGGAGGAGATGCCAATTGGTATCTTCTTTTTCAATTCCGACAAGAAATAACGAAATATTTACAGAAAAGTAATTGTGTTATTTTGTGAGATTGCGTATCTTTAAAGATGAAGTCTATACAGGTTTTGTAATCGCTTCCATTGGCTTGATGTCAGACATCTGTCGGAGGAGGTCAAAATCGAGGGTGTGACTTCGGTACGGTCGACTCATACATATTCAAAGGAGGAATATCTGCATGTTGAACTCAAAAACACGCAAGTTCTATCAAGGAATGCTCGCAGCAACGCTCACGGCATCGGTGATCGCCCCGGCGGTCGTGACAGAAGCGGCTCCTGCCAAAAAGACAATCAAGTTGAAAGCAGCTTTCGTCACAGACGGGGATCTTGACGCAGCGCTCGACAAAACGTATCAAGGGAACAAAATCTATTGGTACAAATCGACAGTCGACATGGACAAGCTCGGTACATATCAAGTTGCTAAAGGATACATTAAATGGAAGAACCAGTACTTCGAGAAAAAAGTACGCGTCGTTAACTATCCGAAAGCAATCATCCCTCCAAAAGGGGACTGGACGTTCAAACATGGTGAGCAATTGACTGGCCAGTTGAACACGCTTCAAATCCAATTCGTCGACCGTGTCCTCCGTCAACCGGTGAAGTGGACAAACCTTTCGACAGATAAGATTGGTGAGTTCGTCGCGACGGCATCTTACACGCATAAAGGCCGCACCGTGACACTCGACGTTCCTTATAAAGTAGAAGGATACGACCTCTCAATCATGCATACGAACGATACGCATGCGGCGCTCAAGTACGCTCCGAACCGTGCGACAGCTGTCAAACAAGTTCGTGCTGAAAAACCAGATAGCTTGTTGATCGATGCGGGAGATGTCTTCTCTGGTTCACTTTACTTCAACGAGTTCAAAGGACAAGCTGACCTCAAGTTGATGAACTACATGAAGTACGACTTGATGGTACCTGGTAACCACGAGTTCGACCTCGGAACAGAAGAAGGACATAAAGAGTTGTCACAATTCGTTCGTTATGCGAACTTCCCGTTCGTCAGCTCGAACGTCGATTATTCTGGCGACCAGTACATGAAGAACTTGTACCGTGATGAAACGACAGAGAAGGCTTACAACGGTCGTCTCTATGAGGGCGTCATCAAAGTGGTTGACGGGAAGAAAGTCGGATTCTTCGGTTTGACGACAGAAGAAACGGCTGACATCGCTAGCCCGGGTCCAATCAAGTTCCAAAACTATATCGATGAGGCGAAGAAAGCGGTCAAGGCGTTCGAAGACATGGGTGTCCATCAAATCGTCGCGGTCTCGCACCTTGGTTACAACGACAACCCGACAGTCGACAACGACTTGCTTCTAGCTGAAAACGTTGACGGCATCGATGTCATCATCGGTGGTCACACGCATTCACGCTTGAACGCACCTGTCGTCATCTCAGAAAATAAAACAGAGCCGACGCTCATCGTCCAAGCCTTCCAGTACAGTGAGTTCCTCGGTACACTTGACGTCGAGTTCGACAAAGACGGGAAAATCGTTTCGCATGCTGGTAAGTTGATCGACGTGAAAGTACTCGAGCCAGACGCTCGCGCGGTTTCACTTCTTGCACCATTTAAAGAAGATGTCGACAAGATCAGCAATGACCCGATTGGTGTCACGTTGACAGCGGCACTTGAAAACCCACGTGACGAAGGCGACATTTCAGCACCAAGTGTACGTAAACAAGAGACGGCTCTCGGTAACTTGATCGCAGACGGCATGCTCGCGAAAGCGAAAGACTACGATGCAGACATCATCGCGGCAGTTCAAAACTCAGGCGGTATTCGTTCGAGCATCGATGCAGGTCCTGTCACGACAGGTGAAGTCATCACGGTCCTTCCGTTCGGTAACACGCTTGCTGTCATGAACCTCAAAGGTTCTGAATTGCTCGCGGCACTCGAGCGCAGCGTTAGCGTTTACCCACGTGAGAGCGGCGGCTTCCTCCAAGTATCAGGATTGAAAGTCGAGTTCGACAGCTCGAAGCCAGCGAACGAGCGTATCGTGAAGGTGACATACAACAACGGTACGACGGATGTTGCCATCGATCCGAACGGTATGTACAAAGTTGCGACAAACTACTACACAGCGACGGGCGGCGACAACTATGTCGAGTTCGAAGCAGCATTCAAAGATGCACGTGTGACGGACCTCGGTCTTAGCGACTGGGAAAACCTCCGCGACCACATGCTCGACCTTGGTGAGATCACACCAACGGTTGAAGGTCGTATCGTCGACGTAGCAAAATAAGATTTTTTAGGCGGGGCATCCTTATCGGGTGTCCTGATTTTTTTGAGTGAAAAGCTATTTTTACTCATTCTCCACAATCAGTTTCGAAGAAGTGTCACGTATGGTTGCTAGGTATCTGCGGATAAGTATTTACCGAATAGCTCATAATACTATTTTTCAGTGAAAATGGAGGGCGATTTTATATTTCATTTTGGTGTATGACGATGATCGACTGAAAATGACCGACGGCACGCCGACTCCTTGGGGAGAGCGGGCAAGGCGAGACCCAGCAGCTGAAAGCGATGCGGCTCGCTGACCGCCCCAGGAAAGCGGTGTGCCGAAGGGAATTTCAAAAGAAACCTTTTTTGTTTGTAAAGTAGGTTAGTTCCAGTGAATTCATCATAATCGAAGCATTCTGAACATATGTCCTCTTTGTATTCGATTTGTCATTCAGTTGATTTTGCCTTTTGAATTGAGCGTTTGCTATAATCAATGGGTGTCGAAACGTGATGTTTCAAATAACAGGGCATCGGCTAAAGAGAAAACGATGCCATAATGAATTTGGAGGAACCCCCCATGAGTTGGAAACGAAAAGTGAAACGCGGTGTCTACCTAGGCATGCAGCGCGGCAAACGCATCGGTCGTCGGTTGATGAAAGGGACACAGACGCAAGTCCAGACGAGACAGTTCGTCGAGGTCGTCCCGTCTTGGTACGCACGTACATCTGCAAACTACGAACTCGATGGTGCAGCGCTCGTTTCAACGATGGCTGAGAAGCAATTTTTGACGTATGGCGAACGTGCCTCGTCGTTCCGCGGCGTCCCTGGCCCGGATTCGTTCCAGCTCAATCCGTCGATTCGTGAATTTGACGCGAGCTTGAACGTTGAAAAGAGTGGTGACATCGAAGTCACGCTACTCGTGATGTTGTATAACGACGAAGAACGGACGCGTGTCGTCCGTGTGAGTGACGGTGTTCGCACGACGGTCGCCCTTCGCGAAAACGAGACGAAGACACGCTTCGTCATTCAAACACAAGGTAAGGGGCGCGCCCTCATCCAATCACTCCTCGTCGATGGCCAACCGCTATGGAACGTGGAAGGGATGGGTAGTGCCGTTGCCGATGCCGACTTTGACGCGATGATCGAGCTGGATGCCTCAACGCTTGAATTAATCTCTCCTGTTGGACGCATCGTCGACTTTTCAGACGAGGCCATCATCGTGACAGGACAAGGTAGCCAGTACGAGCACTACGGCGTGCAAGAAGCGGCTCTTCCACACGTAGATACGAAGCGCGGCATCGACTTCTCGCTTGCCGACATGGACGACTATGTCTATCGCTTCTATTTAAAAGGAGATGCGTCTCAAACGGCGAAAGCGACATTGTTTGTGGCGACGTATGCACACGGTGAGCGCGATCAACTGATTGAAGTGCCACTCGGCTTCAGTAACGTCTTGAGCCTGACACCTAGCCACGAGTCGGTCCGCTACTTCATCCGCTTCTACGGTGATGGTGCGATTTCAGACCTTAAGCTTGGTGTCATCCGTGAGAATAGTGTCCGTCGTACGGAGCAGTTCGATTTAGATCCGACATATTGGACGATTCCGACACCGGAGTCGATTAAATTGAAACAAGATCCGAATGGTCTTCGTCTCGTATTGGACATCGAGCCGGACGTGCGCCGTTATGTTTCTTATATGGAGACAAATAACCGCTTCACGGTTCTCCCGAAAGAGAACCCGTATACGGTCCGACCGAACCATCGCTATCGCGTCACAGTCGATGGTGAGCTCGGTGCGAACACAGGCGTCGTCCTCTATATCATTTCGTACTCGCTGACAGAACGATTGTCGATGCAACAAGTCCAGCTCGGTAGCGAGAAGATTTTCGAGTTCGGGAAAGATGTCCGCTACCTCCGTTTCGCCCTTCGTGTGGATGGACAAGGTGAGACACTCGTCACAGGCATCCGCGTCAGTGAAGAGATTATCACCGACCGCACGCAAGTACCGGAATGGGTAGACCCGCGTGAGGCACGTCTATTTGAGACGACACCACGTGAGTTGCATGAGATGAAAGTCGCGGCCATCTTCGATGAGTTCACGACAGCATCGTATCGTCCGGAGTGTGAGTTGATCACCTTCTCACCAGACGATTGGCCAGCCGTCTTGGCTGACCGCCAGCCTGACTTCCTCATGGTCGAATCCGCATGGAAAGGGAACGACAAGACGTGGGAGAAGAAAATCGTCAAGTATGGGACGAACACGTGGGAAGACCTCGATGCACTTCTTGACTGGTGCCGTCTGAACAACGTCCCGACCGTCTTCTGGAACAAAGAGGACCCGATTCACTACGATCGCTTCATCGAGACGGCGAAACGCTTTGACTTCGTCTATACGACGGATGCGAACATTCTCGAGAACTATAAGCGCGATTGTGGGCATGACCGTGTCGGCGCATTGCCGTTTGCGGCACAGCCGAAAGAGCATAACCCAATCCGCCTTCCGGGAACACGTGAACCGTACGCTTGTTTCGCGGGCTCTTATTATGCCAACCGTCACGAGTCGCGTCGGATTGACATGGACCGCTTGTTCGCAGCTGCTGACAAGTATGGTCTCGTCATTTATGACCGCAACTACGAGATGAACCAGCGTGGCGAGACGGACCAACTTCAGTTCCCTGAACAGTTCCGTCAATCAATACGTGGTAGCTTGAAATATAATCAAATCGCAAAAGCGTATAAAGGCTTTAAAGTCATGCTGAATGTCAACTCGGTCAACGATTCACCGACGATGTTCTCGCGCCGTGTCTTTGAAGGACTCGCGTGTGCGACACCGGTCGTCAGTACGCGTTCGGTCGGTGTTAAACAGATGCTCGGCGACTATGTCTTCCTCGATGAGGGCGATGAGATGCTCGAAGAAACGTTCCGTAAACTGCTCACCGACGATGCGTTCTATGAGGACGTGGCGATGGGTGGCATGCGTCACGTGCTCAAGAACCACACGTACACGCAACGTCTCGCACAAGTCGTCAGCACGATCGGACTCCCGTATCGTGTCGACCATCCGAAAGTCGCGCTCGTCGCATTCGTCCGCTCGACAGAAGAGATGAACCGTGTCGTCGACACGTTCCGTGCACAGGACTACGAGCACAAACATCTCGTCGTCTTCCTCGACAAGTTCGAAGGACATTTAGACGTTTACGAGGCATACAACACCGAGGATATCTCGACATTCATGCTCAGCTACTTGCCGCAGTACAACGCCTTGTCTGAAATCATGGACGGCTTTGATTGGATGGCCTACATTCAGACGGCAGATTACTATGGTCCTTCTTACATCTCCGACTACATGTTGGCGACGCGCTATGCGGAAGCGAACATTTTGACGAAAGAGGACTACTTCACTTGGAACGATACGCTCGAGAAGGTCGATTCGGATGGCACATATCGCTATGTGTTCGACGCGACGCCTTCACGTTCGATCATGAAGCCGGACGTTCTCCGCTTCTATAGTGTCCGGGAAGCGCTTGACGTCCTCGCGACAGATGCGACGCTAAAAGAGTTGGCTCAATCCGGTGAACGAATCTTTAGTACAGACCCGTATCAATATGTAAAAGCAGGGAGCGAGATGCCAACAGCAGTCGCTCAGGAGGTACAATTATGACGACACCACTTCGCGTCCTCGTTTATGGGGATGTCAACTTAAACTTGATTGACGGGTCGGCCATCTGGCTGACTTCCGTCGTCTCGATGTTGAAGCAGGACCCATCGATTCACGTCGATGTCCTCCTCAAACGCTCAATCACCAAACCAGAAGTCACGGCGGGCATCAAAGAGTTGCCGAACGTTCGCTTCATCGATTTGTTCGGAGCAAACTCACCGAAGAAAGGGACACCTTATCATGAACGTGGCGTCCTTCAAGCGGATGAGGCAGCACAAGTGATTGATGAGTTGATGACAAAAGAAGGCTATGACTTGGCGTTCGTCCGTGGATTCCAGTTGGCGTACGATTTGTCTCAATATGAACAGACGATGGCGAAGACGTGGACATATATCACGGATTTCACTCACGACCATACACAAGCGTCGGAAGAAGAGCTCGCACGCCTTCGTCAGATTGCGTCGCGTTCGGCCCGTATGCTTTGTCAAACCGAGGCGATGAAGACGTACTTCGAGTCGTTCTTGCCGACGGACCGCCCGTTCTTGATTTTGAATCCGATGATTCCGAATGGAAAGGGGACGCAGCCGACGTTCACGAAACCGAACGACCGCCTCGTCTATACAGGGAAGTTCGCACCGCTTTGGTACACGACCGAGATTTTAGACGCATTCGCCAAGTTACGTGAGACGTATCCGGCCGAGCTCCATATTGCGGGCGACAAGTTCAACCAAGACCCGAACAACCCGAACTTCAAACAAGAGACGTTAGCGCGTCTGAAGTCGGAGGAAGGGATTCATTGGCTCAAAGGCATTCCGCGAGCGGACGTCGAGACGCTCATCGACCGTAGTGCGATCGGTGTATCATGGCGTCATCCAGAGCTCGACGCGAGTCTTGAGCTTTCGACGAAATTGCTCGAATACGGTTCGCTCGGAAAACCGGTCCTCTTGAACCGTAACCCGATGCACGAACTCATTCTCGGGGAAGACTATCCGCTCTTCGTCAACTCGGAAGAAGCATTCATCGAGAAGGCGCGTCTCGCGCTTACGGATGAGGATGTGTACGCTGACGCGGCGAAGCGTCTCTATGAGATGTCGCAGTATTACACGTTCAGTAACACGTATGCCCGTCTTCGTGACGAACTTTGGTCGATGAAAAAAATCAATCTTCTCTTCGCTGGTCATGACTTCAAGTTCTTGCGCCTGTTCATGGACTACTTCCAGAACAACCCGCGCTTCAACGTCTTGATCGACCAATGGGAAGGACATAAGATTCATGACGTGAATCACAGTAAGGCATGTCTCGAGCAAGCAGACATTATCTTCTGTGAATGGGGTCTCGGGAACGCCGTCTGGTACTCGCATCATAAGAAGCCGCATCAGACGATGATCGTTCGCATTCACCGCCAAGAGAAAGAAACACCGTTCCCACGTGAATACAACCTTCATAACATCGACCGCATCATCTTGGTGTCGCCATATATGCTTGAAGAGATGTATCGTCTCTTCCGCATCCCGCGTCACAAGATGACGATGATTTATAACGCTGTCGACGGGAAGCGTCTCGTCCAACCGAAAGAAACGGAAGACTTGACGTTCCACTTAGGGATGATCGGGGTCAACCCGAAACTGAAGCGCCTCGACCTCGCGCTCGATATGCTCGAAACGTTGTTACAAGATGACCCACGATACAAGCTCTTTATCAAAGGCCATCATCCAAACGACATCTACTGGATCAACAAGCGAGAAGACGAGCGTGCCTACTACGACCGCTTGCTCGAGCGATTGGAGCAACCAATCTTCAAAGAGAGCGTTCGCTTCGATGGACACGGGGATGACGTTCCGGAATGGTTGACGAAAATCGGCTTCGTGCTGTCGACGAGTGACTTGGAAAGTTTCCACTTGGCACCGGCTGAAGCGATGACGTCTGGTACGTATCCGATCATCCGTCATTGGACGGGAAGTGAGACGATCTATCCGGACGATGTGTTGATGGAAAACGTGTTAGAAGGCGTCGACATCATCCGTTCGTTCAAAGGGGATTCAGCACGTCTCTTGGAAGCGACAGAGGCCTATAAAGCGTATGCGCATCATCATTTCGCGATTGAAACGCTCGCTCCGAAATTAGAGGAGCTCTTACTAGCAGAACTGAATGCCGTCCATTCATAATCAGCAAGCCCGCCATCGCGGGTTTGCTTCTTTTGAAAACAAAGAGAAGGGGAGCATCCCATGAGTTATTTTTTGTATGAAGCCACTACCCGACACGTCGAGTTGACAGAGCGTGACGGGGTGACCCATGTGTTGTCGAAAGAACCGCTCGATGCACGCATCGGCTGGTTTGACGCAACACGTGACGAGCCACACGGTCACTATATCTCCCTTCAATTCGAAGAGACGTTCACCGTGTCGGTCCCATTCAATAACGTCATCCCGGTCTACTACACGACAGACCCGATCGTCGTCGGTACATCGCTCCGTCAAGTGGCAGAGCGGGCCGATAAAACGGAAGTGTCGTCTGAAGCTGTCTCGCAAATGCGATTTGTCGGTCATGTGTTTGGACGTAACACCCGTATCGAAGGCGTGAAGCGACTCGCAGCAGGCGAGCGTCTCACTGTCAAAGACGGGGACGTGACCATCGAGAAATGGGACGACCTGCCGATGGGAACGAACACGTTACGGGAAGATTTTGATGCGACATGGATCAAGGCGTTACGTCAATCGATTCCGCCTTATCAAACAGTGAATCTTCCGTTTGCGGGTTCGGCGTTTGACCTCGTCTTCACGAAACTTACACTCGAGGCAGGGAAGACGGTGCGCCTTCACGTTCCTTCATTAGATGGAAACGAGGCAGAACTGGCACGCCAACTATTTGAAGAAGCCGAACTTGTCGAGGCGGAGCCGCCGGTGACAGACATCCACTTGTCGCTATCGAAACGGGTAGCGCAGTCGTTCGATGTGACAGAAGGAAACTTGAGCGCGTATGAGTCGATTCCGACTGGACGGGCACGTGATACGGACTACGTTGAAATCGGGAAACACGGTTCAGACTGGCTCTACGGTAAGCATATTTTCTTAAAAGAGACGATGGATGAGCATGAGGCGAAACAACAGCTCTCGAGACGGGCGATTCGTCCCTTCGAAGGGTTTGGTGAAGCAGAGCGCGAACAAGTCGAGGCGATGCTAGAACGGTTGTTTGACACGTACGAAGACCGGGATTGGAGCGGACGTCTCGAGGCGGCGTGGTTCGAGTTGAAAGTGGAGCACTTCCATGCGTATGCACGACAAGGCTTCATGGATGAGATGTTGCTCGTTCAACCACTGTTCGACCGTGATGTGCTGCGCCATATTCTCGAAGCGCCATATGAATCGAAACGACAAGGTCACCTCATGAAGGTCGCCTTCGATGAGTTGTTCGGTCCGACACCTCCCCATCTGGTCAAAGAGAGTTTCGCATGGAGCGATTCACCGCTCTTGCCGACTGTGACGCCGGCACCATTGAACTGGCGGTTGATGCTCGATGCGGTCGTGCCGAGCCAAGTCGAACGGATGCATGAGCTCCTTCATGTGGAAGACTCCGTTCACCAAGCGATGCCGAAGGGCGACAAACCGAACCATCAGGTCGTGTCCATCTGGAATGACTGGACGGCGCAAAACTGGTCGCATTTGTTGGAAGAGACGGCGATTGAAGCGGAACAGGTCGCACTGGAAATTCCAGAAGCGCACCAACCGCGATCGGTGACGATCAAACCGTTCATCTATCACTATTTCGTCCCGTTCAACACAGAGTTGTTCAGCCTGAGAGAGAATCAATTCAAGGCAGAGGTCGACGTCGAGCCGTTACATGGAGAGAATGGATATATCCAGCTCTTCAACCAGAGCTTCAGTTCACCTCCGTCAAGTGAGTTCTTAAAGGATGCGACGCTCGGGAACGCACCGTTCATCCAAGTGTCAGGGACGATTGAATTGTTGTCAGACGAAGACACGTCAATCGAACTGTACATCATGCAATATGATGCGAAGAAAAACTTGAAGAAGGCAGCCTTTGGTCAAACGCTCCGGACGGGAGTGAACACGTTACAACAACGTGTCCCGAAAGAGTTGGACGCCAAGTATATGAAGCTCGCCATCAAATTCCAAAATGATCAACATGCGGTCCGTCTCCGAATGGGTGCATGGGACATAGAAAGCTGAGGACATCGAGTATGGAACGTCAACAAGTTGAATATGTAGAACGTGAGAATGCTTTTTTACGTGAGCAGTTGCAAATGATGACAGACCAGATGGAAACGTTGAAACAAGAAGTGCTCGAAGAGGGCGCGAAACAGATTCGAGGAAAAGAGAACACGGTTCAAAAGATGAAAGAACTCGAAAAAGAATTGCGTCAAGCCCAAGCGAACGCCGAAAAGTGGCGGAAGACGGCAGCTTCTGAGCAGAACAAAGTGAAAACGATGACGGAAGAAGTGGAGCGGATGAAGCATGTGATTGATCGTGCGAAAGCCATCCCGCTCGCCGGTAAGCTCATCACAAAGATTGAGCGTGAAGGGAATCCATCATGAAAACGTATGAGGAACAGCTAAACGACATCCAATTGGAGAAAAAGGCATGGGTCCAGACCGTCAATCGTCACTTTGAGACGATGCCGACCCCGAATTGGCTCGACGGTTCTTCCATCAAGCGTGGCGTCAGTGTCATCGTCGCTTCACATGATTCGGAAGAATTGTTGCGTGCTTGCCTTGCGTCACTAGAAGTCCAAACGATCCATGCCTCTTTGATTGAATGGGTCCTCGTCTTCAACGGTCCGAACCGTGAGGCATTGCGAGCCGTCAGTGAGTCGTTCGGTCGAGATGTCGACGTCGTCCGTCTCGAAGTCGAAGAGGCGAATGTCAGCATCGCCCGAAATCAAGGCATTGACGCGTCGACACGGCAGTATGTGACGTTTTTAGACGAGGACGATACGTTCAGCCCGACTTACGTCGAGCGACTATTCGAACAAGCATTACCGAATCGAATCGTGATTGCCGATATTCAAGACCGTAGTCCATCGGGCGAAGCACTTCCTTCACCCCTCCATCGGGAGTTCGAACGCCTGACAGGACAAGAGACGACGTACGAGCAAATGTCACAACTCCTGACGCTCAACGCGTGTAAACTTGTCCCAGCCGTCTATGCGAAACAAGTGCGTTACGAACCGACCTTAAGGAGCGGGGAAGATGTCGTTTATTTCTCAACGCTGTTCTCCACGTATACGCCTGAAGTGAAGATATTGCCTTCCGAGACGGATGCGATCTATTATCGCCAAGTGCGAGAACGTTCTGTCTCTCGCCAAGCGGTCAGCCAAGATTTCTCGGTCGACCAACGTCTTTCCGTCATCAAGCGGCTCGATGCCATTCCGACGAAAGAAGCCTCGATTCGACGTTTCATCGAGCGGAAAATCGACGCTCAGACCTCGATGATGAGTTTATTTTATGAGACGGTTCCTGAACAACGCGCGCATATCCGGACGTCAGTGCGGGAAGCGGCGCTTCGTTATTTTTCATTTAGTATATTGAATCAACATGCAGCGGAACGGGGGATTGTCATCGGCGAACGCCTCGAACAAGCCGGCGCACTCATTGCCGAATTCCCTGAAGACGTCGTCATCCGTGTCTATTTGATGGCACCGTATACGCGTCAAGAACTGCGAAGCCATGTGACGGATGAACAATTTGAGCGACTGACGTTTGCGAATATGTCGCTACCGAATTGGTCAATATTGCCTGAAGTTTGTTATAGTAGTGGGGATGTGCGTGCCGTCGCATTATGCACGGAACATCATTTAGGTGTAAAATCTTACTCGGTCCCATCCCGTTAATACAGTATTGTCATGAAAATGTAATTGCTTCTCAATTCGTATCGGGAGTATAATGGGTTTGATTTTTGGTGAAATCCTAAACAATATGAAATGTTTTGCAACATTCGGTGACACGTGTCACTAATCTATGGAGGTTATTTCAATTATGAAAGTTTGTACAATCGGATTAGGATATATCGGACTCCCTACATCAGCCGTTTTCGCCCAGTATGGCGTAGACGTACTCGGTGTGGACATTCATCAGTCCGTCGTGGATAAATTGAACCGTGGCGAGATTCACATCGAAGAGCCAGGTCTTGGTGAAGTCGTGAAAGAAGTTGTCGCAAACGGTAAATTCCGTGCGTCACTCGAGCCAGAAAAAGCGGACGCGTTCATCATCGCGGTACCGACACCAAACAACGACGACGAGCACAAATCATGTGACCTCACATACGTTCTTGAAGCAACGAAACGCGTGCTTCCACACGTTGAAAAAGGAAACGTCATCATCGTGGAATCAACAATCGAGCCACGTACGATGGACGACCATGTGAAGCCGCTCGTCGAAGCTGCTGGATTCACAGTCGGCGAAGACATCTTCCTCGTACACTGCCCAGAGCGCGTCCTCCCAGGACAAATCTTGCATGAGCTCGTTCACAACAACCGTATCGTCGGTGGGATCACGGAAGCATGTGCAGAAGCTGGTGCAAAAGTGTACGGCACGTTCGTCAAAGGTGAAATCATCAAGACGGATGCCAAAACAGCAGAGATGTCTAAACTCATGGAAAACACATTCCGTGACGTGAACATCGCCCTCGCGAACGAACTCGCGAAAGTATGTAACGCCCTCGACATCAACGTGCTTGACGTCATCGAGATGGCAAACAAACACCCACGTGTTAACTTGCATAGCCCAGGACCAGGTGTAGGTGGCCACTGTCTCGCGGTCGACCCATACTTCATCGTCGCGAAGCAACCAGAACTCGCGAAGATCATCAAGTTGTCACGTGACACGAACGTATCGATGCCTGCTTACGTCGTCGAGAACGTCAAGAAACTCGTCGCAGGACAAGACAACGCGAAAATCGCGGCGTTCGGCGTAACATACAAAGGAAACGTCGACGACATGCGTGAAAGCCCAGCGGTCGACATCATCGAGTTGATGCTCGCTGACGGCATGAACGTAGCCGTCCACGACCCACACGTCGAAGTCTCTTCTTCGAAACATTTCGACCTCGTCTCGAAAGAAGAAGCGATCCAAGATGCGGACCTCGTCCTCGTCCTCGTTGACCACAACGAGTTCAAAGCACTCGACTTCGCAGAATTGAACGGCGCGATGCGTCGCCCAATGATCTTCGACACGCGTAATATCGTGAAGGCCGATGACAGCGACCTTGCCGTTGTAAACTACGGAAACCTTTACAACTACGTCAACGGGAAAGTCACGTTGGCCTAAACCGTTAGGTGCCCAATATGATCAAAGCATCGAAACAAGTTTTCATTGAACTTTGGGAGAGTCTCTATCTCATTTTGAGACTCTCTGTTTATGAAACGAAAAGTCGTTACTCGATGCAGTATTTTGGCTACTTGTGGGAAATCATCACACCAATTATTCAAATCGCCATCTATTGGCTCGTCTTCGGATTCGGTTTACGTGCGGGTCGAGACGTTGGGGATGTCCCGTTCTTACCATGGCTCGTCTCAGGGATTGTGCCATGGTTCTTCTTTGGACCGGCCATTGTCAGCGGATCTCGATCCGTTTTTTCTAAGATTGCCCTCGTCTCGAAGATGAGTTTTCCAATCAGTACGATTCCGGCCTATGTCATTTTGTCGGAGCTATACCGACACGTGGCCATGGTCGTCATCGCCTTTATCTTAATGATGGCGTTTGGGATCAGTGAAGGATGGAACATCTTGTTCCTCCCGTACTTACTGTTTAGTGCGCTTGCGTTTTTATATGCGTTCGCATTGTTGACTTCCGCATTAGCCACAATCATCCGAGATTTTCAAAATTTGCTGTCACAAATTATTCGGATGATGCTGTATCTATTACCGATTTTTTGGCAACCGTCCGGGAAACTAGAATTGATTTTGATGGCCAATCCGCTCTATTACCTCGTGGAAGGCTATCGCTCGATGTTCCTCGGAACGGATTGGATTATGCAAAATCTCACTTATGGTCTTTACTTCTGGGGCTTCACCTTCGTGACGTTCCTCATTGGTTCAGCGATTCACGTGCGTTTCCGTCGCTACTTTATCGACTATATTTAAGGAGCAGTGACGTATGAGCTATCAAGTCAAATTCGAAAATGTCTCGAAGCGATACACGTTGTATCGTAAGCAAAGTGACAAATTGAAAGAAGTCTTGTTCAACCGTGCGAACGGGAAACAGTTTTATGCGCTTCGTAACGTGACGTTCGAAGTTCCACCCGGAGAGGTGGTCGGGATTTTAGGGATTAACGGTTCTGGGAAATCGACGATGTCGAACCTTCTCTCTGACGTGATTCCACCGACACACGGACGGATCGAGCTTCGAGGCAAACCGTCATTGATTGCCATCTCTTCTGGATTGAACGGCAATTTGACGGGGATGGAGAACATTGAACTGAAATGTCTCATGCTCGGGATGAACAAGCAGCAAATCAAAGACATTACCCCGGAAATTATCGAGTTTGCCGATATCGGCGATTTCATCGATCAACCGGTTAAAACGTACTCGAGCGGGATGAAGTCACGTCTTGGCTTCGCCATCTCCATCAACATCGACCCTGATATCCTCGTCATCGATGAAGCGTTGTCCGTTGGGGACCAAACGTTCACCGATCGATGTCTCGTCAAGATGAACGAGTTCAAAGATCAAGGGAAGACAATCTTCTTCATCAGTCACTCGGTTTCCCAAGTGCGTCAATTCTGTACACAAGCCATCTGGCTCGAGTACGGAGAGATTCGCGAATACGGACCCGTGGATGAGGTCGCAGACGAGTATATGAAATTCTTGAAATGGTTCCGCACGTTGGATGCGAAGCGTCAATCGGAATTCAAGCAACAGAAGATGGCGCAACGTACGACGATTGTGGACCAAGATGACGTCGGTGAGACGATTATCTTGCCACGAAAAACGCTTAAAGGAGAATCTGTATGATTAAAGTTATGACCGTATTCGGTACACGCCCTGAGGCTATCAAAATGGCCCCGCTCGTGTTAGAGCTCAAACAACGTGAAGGGATCGAACCGATTGTCGTCGTCACAGCTCAACATCGTGAGATGCTCGATCAAGTCCTTCAACTTTTCAAAATCACACCGGACTATGATTTGGACGTGATGAAGAAAAACCAAACGCTCTTCGATGTGACGACACGTGTCCTTCATGGACTTGATGAAGTCATGAAAGAAGCGAAACCGGATATCGTTCTCGTTCACGGTGATACGACGACGACGTTCGCGGCATCACTCGCTGCATTCTATAACCAGATTGCAATCGGTCACGTAGAAGCAGGGCTTCGCACATACAACAAGTATTCACCTTACCCTGAGGAAATGAACCGTCAATTGACAGGCGTCATGGCAGACCTTCATTTCGCTCCGACGGACACATCAGCTGAAAACTTGCTTCGTGAGAACAAGAAAGAAGCCGATATTTTCGTGACAGGGAATACGGCAATCGATGCCTTGAAGACGACAGTGCAAGATGACTACGACAGTGAATTGCTCAACAAAATCACAGGTCAAGACAAGCGTCTCGTCCTCTTGACGGCACACCGTCGTGAAAACCTTGGAGAGCCGATGCGCAACATGTTCCGCGCGGTTCGTCGTTTGATTGAAAAGTATGATGACATCGAAGTCGTGTACCCGGTTCACATGAACCCGATCGTACGCGAACTTGCTGGTGAAATCTTAAATGATTTAGACCGCGTTCACTTGATTGAACCGCTCGATGTCTTTGATTTCCACAACTACGCATCACGCTCGCACCTCATCTTGACGGATTCAGGTGGCGTACAAGAAGAAGCACCATCACTCGGTGTACCGGTTCTCGTTCTTCGTGACACGACAGAACGTCCGGAAGGCGTTGCAGCAGGAACGTTGAAACTCGCTGGAGTCGAAGAAGAAGTCATTTTCGAACTCGCCGATGAGTTGTTATCGGATCAAGCCGCATATGAGAGTATGGCAAAAGCGTCTAACCCTTACGGGGACGGGGAGGCGTCACGCCGAATCGTCGACGCAATCGTCGAACGTTTCACACGTTGATTGATGATAGACTGTCCCTCGGGGCAGTCTATTCTTTTTTTGAGAAAGGAGGGAATCCATGCTTTTCAGTTCAACGATTTTTTTATTTTGGTTTTTACCGATTGTTTTGATCTTATACTATGTATCTCCACGTTTTTTGAAAAACACGATTCTACTGATTGCCAGTCTTTTGTTTTACGCTTGGGGAGAACCGATTTATACAGCCGTTATGCTGACATCGATTGTGATGAACTATTTGTTCGGAATCTATGTTGACCGCTATCGGGAAGAAAAGAAGAAAGCGAAGTGGATCGTCGGGCTCATGGTCGCGGCCAACGTACTCCTGTTGTCTGTGTTCAAATATACGAGCTTCATCATTGAAAACGTGAACGCCATCACGGGGCTCGAATTGACCGACCCGAAAATTCCACTTCCGATCGGTGTGTCTTTCTTCACCTTTCAAGCGATGAGTTATGTGATCGATGTATACCGGAAGGATGGGAAAGTTCAACGGAACCCTCTCGACCTTGCTTTATACATCTCCTTATTCCCGCAATTGATTGCCGGACCGATTGTCCGTTATCAGACGGTCGCAGATGAGATCAATGATCGTAAAGAGACGATGGATGACTTTGCGAGCGGGGTGCAACGGTTTGTCATCGGTTTGGCGAAAAAGATGCTTCTCGCGAACAATGCCGGATATGTGGCAGATCAGATTTTCTCACAAAGTACAGACAACATGTCAATGGGGCTCGCCTGGATTGGAATTATCGCCTATTCGCTCCAAATCTACTTTGACTTCTCCGGGTATTCCGATATGGCCATCGGGTTAGGTCGGATGTTTGGATTCCACTTCCTCGAGAACTTCAACTATCCATATATCTCGAAGTCCGTCTCTGAATTCTGGCGGCGCTGGCATATCTCACTCGGTAGCTGGTTCCGAGATTACGTATACATCCCACTCGGCGGAAATCGGGGCAGTGCGTGGAAGCTCTATCGCAACTTAGCGGTCGTCTGGGTACTGACCGGTGTCTGGCACGGTGCGAGTTGGACCTTCATCGCATGGGGCGCCTACTATGGCGTATTCATCATGTTGGAGCGGGCCTTCCTCGGTGCTTGGCTCAAAGCGCTCCCAGCGGCACTTGCGCATGCGTTCACGCTATTTGTCGTTATCATCGGTTGGGTCTTCTTCCGAGCCGATAACTTCCCATATGCGCTTTCGTATTTGTCGGCGATGTTCCATTTGAACGGTGGACCGGTATGGGATCATGAAGCAATGTTCTACTTCGTTCAATACGGGGTGATTCTATCCATTGCGATGATTGCTGCGACACCGATCCCGAAATGGTTCGGCGAGAAGGTGCTCCTGCTTGAACAAAACAGTAGAAAATTGTGGGTCAACTACACGGCTGGCTTCATGCGCATCGGATTCTTGGCAACCATCTTTATCTTTGCGATTTCGTATGTCGTCGCGAGTAGCTTTAACCCGTTTATTTATTTCAGATTCTAACGAAAAAGTCGTTCTCACAATGGAGAACGACTTTTTATGTGGGTTCATTCAATTTTTCATGATACAGGTTCACGAACTCGTTCAAGTTGACGTTATGGATGAACAAGACGACGTCGATGTCGTTTTCAGTCACATAGGATTCGATGGAAGATTCGTCGAAGTGACGGACATCAATGACCGATACATGTCCGAAATGCTCAGGTAACAAGGTGAGCATCGGATTCGCATACGAGTCTTTCAAGATGAGCGTCCGTGTGTCATTGATCGGTTGTTCCTGGTCCATCGTCACGATTGGCCAGTTTCGATGGAGGAAGAGCGAATACATCTCCGTATACGTTTCTTCCGATTTGAGCGGCTTTTTATTGATGATGCTCGTGATTGGTTTACATGGTGTCGCCCGATTGAAGCAGACCGAACTCGGCGTGAATCCTTCTTTCGGTACCATCCATTCGAATGTGTCACCGTCTTTCACGTATTGGAGTGTCGTGCTTCGTGCGTACGAACCGTAGTAAGGTTGTTCATGCGTTTTCGTCCGAAGCTGGTTCGGTTTTAAGGTTAGACCCATTTCAGGATGATCTTTCGACATCGTGTTGACCGTCTGTGCGTAAGCCGCATAGGCCCCGTTCATGTTCCAGTGATAGTCGGTCTTGAAGAAGACGTCACTTAACTGTTGCGCTTCGTTCAATGACTTCCGATAGTCCATCACGTTCAGACCAGGCACTGTCGTCAATTGATCACGGACCGTTTTGTAAATACGAGGGGCTTCGTTGCCCATATAGTCAGGCATGTGAGGTTCGACGCTCGCCATCGAAGCCTTGTTCGGAGCGAGTCCGAAATACACCTCGGTGCCACGTTCTTCGAGTCGGGATGTAAACGTCGTCAAGTCGTTCACGAGCGTATCCGTATCAATCGACTCTTTCATCGGAGATTCCATCGTCCCGTCATCTGACACGTAAATCCCGTTTTTGACGGTTTGCTTAAAGACATCTTTATTTAAAAAAGCGTTTAAGCTGATCCAAGCATCGCGATTGAAAATTTGGTCGGTGACGAAAGACTCCGTTTGTTTCATATATGAACCTGACATGATGTGTGCAAATGTAGGAGAATCCGGGCTTTGTGCAAGCTTACGGTTTTCCATATCAGACACGTCTCGTTTCTCAGAAGAGAGCGTCAAATAGGCGCCTCCGACTAAAAAGGCGACAAAGGATAAAATCAATACGAGTTGAAGGATGATTTTTGGATGATTGCGTCTCTTTCGATTGGAGCGGGGGTCCTGTTTATGAGAATCAACGTTTACATTTTGCATAGAGAACTCCTTTGTTACTAGATTAATCCGAGTCCCATTCTACCATATATTTGCTTCTGTAACTGTAACAATTATGTATCAGCAAAGTGATACAAAAAACGTTTAAAGCGACATGACGTCACTCTAAACGTTTTAGTGAGCGGTAAAGCGGGCCGGTCCAATCGATGACACGAGTCGGGTTGCGGCACGTAAACAATCAAGCTGTCTTGCATACACACGACTCACATCGGCAAAAGCAGAAGGTAGCTGGTCTGAGTCGAGAGGTCCCTGTCGCATATAAAAGGATTCGTTGGCGCCGAGTGGTGTCGGATAGATCACGAACTTATAGTGGGACGGGTCAAGCTCAATGACTTCAATCTCTGCAAATAGTCGAGCATCACGTGTATACAAGAAGCGAGTGGATAACCATTTATCTGAATCTGTCATAGGTCACCTGTCCTCCTTCGAAATTCCTATCCTCTTAATCATAAAACATAATATGGATGATTCAAAATATTTTTTCATATTTATGTAATAATATTTACTTTAAATTGAAATTACGAGGCGTTACTTTATTTTTCAAAATATAAAAATAAATTCATGTTCTGTGATAAATATGATAAGTTAATATTTGTATAAAACGAAAAAAGGAGGTAAAGCCATGCAATGTCCTACTTGTTCCACTGACATAAATGGAAAAACGTTCTGTCCGAATTGCGGTACAAAAGTTGATCAAGCAAAGTCTAGTTCGACAGACATCGTTAAGAATAAGAAAAAATCAGCCAAAACACCTAAACGACTTAAATGGATTGTGGGAAGTTTTTTCGCACTCCTTATCGTTGCGGCAAGTACTTATTTTGCTACATATCAATTCATTTATCATCCTGAAAAGCAAATTGAAATTATCCGTCAGTCGATTATCGAAGAAGATGCGGCTACCTTTAGTGAGTATGCTCGGTTAAAAGGTGCGAAACTTGATGAGAAACAAGCGAAACAATTCATTGAGGGGGTAGTTGATGCCGATCTGGACACCGAAATAAGTGATTATTTGGAACGGACAAAACGATCGCTTGGTGCATCGAGCGGGGACTTACCTGTTCGCCTCGTTCGTGGCGAGAAACAGTTCGGCATTTTCCAAACCTATGTTGTTGAACTGATTGCTCAAACAATGTATGTATCTAGCAACTTCGAAGGCATCACCGTATCTTTGCCTGCTCCGTACGGTAAAGAGCGTCTCGTAACGGAAGAGGACACTGTAATTATTCAAGATGCTTTCCCGGGACAAGTTGAAGTCGCAGTATCTTATGATGGCCAATATGGTCAAGACGAAGCGATCGACACGTTCAATAGTCTCGCTTACAGTGACTTGGAAGAACCTTTTATGGTGACTTTCCAAGGATTGAGTGTTGAGTTGGATCAAACTTATCCGGATGCGACATTATACGTCAACGGAGAAGACACTGGCAAAACGATTGGGGATTGGAAAACGTACGGACCTGTACCGAAGCAAGGAGTCACGCTCAGCACGGAGATTGATACCGGATGGGGGCTTGTCTCTTCTAATGAAGTGTTGGCAAAACCTAACATGAAGCCGATTCAATTTGAACCGGTCGTCGATCGGACAACGATCAACTTCGCATATGACATGGTGAACACACACGCCCAACAATGGGTGAACTTTATTTATACGGAAGATTTAGAACAGCTGACGCTCGTCACCGATCCTGAATATTTAGCGCGTCAGAAAAAAACGTATGACACGATGAAAGAACTGGACCAAGAGTGGTATGGCAATTTAGACGGTGTCGAAATTATCAACCAAGCCACGAAAATTATCGAGTGGGAAGGCGAACCGGCGATCGAAACAGAAGCCATCATCTCAATTTACAGTCGCTTCACGACCGCTGGGGTCGAAGATGAACCGGAACGATTGGCAAAATCGCGTTTTCGTTATGTAATCGCCAATGAGAACGGCGAGTATCATCTAGTCAAAGCAACCTATTTAGAGTGAAAGAGGAGAGAGTAGACAATGAACACATGGAATCGGCAAGCCGAACACCTCGACCAATTTGAGACGATTCGTGATTTACAGCAACGAATGGAAAAAGCGAAGAAAGAGCGCGGACAGTTATTGCTAGACCTTGGTCAAAAACAGTATCGTGCAATGGTCCGAAACGGTCAACTTACAGAAGTGGAAGGAATCATGGAGAAAGACGCCTTGATCTATGAAGCGAGTAAGCGCATCAAAAATATGCAAGAGGCGATGAAACCACACCGTTGTACATCCTGTGATGCCCCATTAGAGAAGGATGCGAAATTCTGTGGTTCATGCGGGACAGCAGTGCCACAGCCAGATGTTCGACCAAAAAGTGCTTGTGCCACATGCGGAGCTCCACAACCGACAGATCATGCATTCTGTACATGTTGTGGAGGGCAATTGGAGGCAACGTTATGAAATATTGTCATCAATGCGGACATCCAAATGATGAGCAAGCGCAATACTGCGAACGGGATGGAGTACTCCTCGAATCAATGGATACGTCTTACAAATTTGAAATGCATCAAGGCGAATATTGTACGAGTTGTGGAAGTGCCCGTGAAGCACACCATGTGTACTGCGGGGCATGTGGACACCATACATTGGAACCGAAAATCGGTATCAATCGCGTTGAAGAATCATTGAAATCGGTTGCGGCCACAGGGTCACAAGTATTGTCTCAACTCAAGCGGGCGACCACCGCGCGTCAGTTACCGGATTATAAACAAGCGTTACAACGATTTAGCGTTCGACCTGATGCGTCAAGCCTTATTCGTGGTGCTGTGTTCGGAATGGTGTTTCTCGCAGTCGTTTCTGCATTTGCGGCATTCTTCCTCTCGCTCATCCCTTATGAAATTCGTTATGGATTGACCGAAGTGTTTGGAAGTGAAGCCTCCACGTTTAAGATGTTCTCGTTGATTGCGGTCACCCTCGTAGCGAATCTGTACTGGTCACTCAACGTCGAGAATTTGTTGTCTGTAGCCGATGAGCTAGACGATGAGTCGCTTTCTTTCCTTTCTCAGTATCCGATGGTGCTTGATGGAAGGCTTGGAAACTATTTCTTTGCGTTCGGTGGCGTTCTTCTCGTCATAGGACTTGCCTTCTTCTTGTTCCGTCATATCAAAACTTTTCAAGAAGGTTGGGGACGTTTCGTGGGGATGTTCCTCACTCTCGTTATAGGTCATGTATTCTTATCTCTATTTGCAACAGATTTGATCTTTATTGAATCAAATTGGATCGTAACCACGTTGACGACATGGCTCTCCTTTGCATTGGCGATTGGGATTGGCTTGCTACTCAGCGCCCGATTTGATGGAATTTGGAAAGCGGCTCAGCAAGGCGGACGTGCCATCATTACCGTGACCATTTTGACAACCCTCATCGGAGGCACTTATCTCGGCTATCAGATGGTGAAACTGAACGAACTTTCATCTGATATGATAGGTTATTACATCGGGTCAGAGAGTACAGAAGTCGCAGTTGGGCAAGGACTCGTCGCGAACTGGCAAACAGTCGGACACGGTGGGACGCAAGAGGTAGAGATCCAGTCCCCGATTCTTTCTTTATCGATTGGCAGTTCCCCATTTGGGTCAGCCACTCCAAAAGAAATTGAGACATCAGTCTATCAATTGGGTGATGGATTCTCAGATTTAGAGTATATGATTGAAGATATGGTTGAATATGGTGAATTTCCTCGTGAAGGTTACGCCGCAACGAAGGAGCTCCCGACATTATCCCCTTCTGTTATCGGATTAATTCGTCAAGCGGCTGAAGCTTCATATGCTCAAGACGATGTGGAGTTAGAACGTCTTTACAATGAAGGAATCTTTTCTTGGTTTAAAGTATTAGTCTTTGTCAACCTCTTGATTTATGCAGCTTTCGCTTATCGAACTGTCGTTTCTAAAGAGCGGTTGCTGGCGTTTGTCGCTGCGCCATTCTTGATTTATTTGATTTGGCAATGGTTCCTTGGCGGCGGAATGACGTTCACTGTTGGAGAACGTGACGTGTTTGCGTTATCGATTCATAATTTTAGTTTTGTAGGGGTGTTGATCACCCTCGGCATCATGACTGCTGGTGGTTCAATCGGTTGGTTGTTCGGTCGAAATCGTGCTACACGTTCATAATGATATAGTAAAAGTCAGGGCTCATAGGAGTCCTGACTTTTGCCTTTAGTACGTCTCTTCTTCCCGTGATAATTCTTCGGAACCAAGGTTTCGTTGGATTTTTAAATAGCCATCTTGATAAGCCACTGCGTATGTCGTTTCGAAAGAAGCAATCACGCTAGAGTCCTCTTGGATGATTCGATACGTTTCAAACATTGTCACGATTGCGATCTCATCGTCTTTTACAGTATCTCGGGGCTCACCCTCGACAGTTAATGATAAAAGTCTTGTCTCAATTTGATCTTCAAGGATACTACGTTCGAATAATGTATTTTCTAAATAATTGAGCGTATTTTGTTCGAACTCAGAATTTGGTGCCAAAAACGGTTCCACGCCAGAGACGGATTGCTCATAAGTAGCTGATGTAAAAGCCTCCACGAAATTGTACATAAATTGCTCGACTTCAGTCGACGAAATATCTTCAAAGAATGTACCTGTGATAATTTCTGTTTCTGGTAATACTTCTGGTTCTTCCGTATCTGCAGGATTTTCAGAATGTTCGGGCGTGGTAGAGGCGGAGAATGATTGTTGTTTATCCGGTTTTGAGGCAGTATGAGGAGGGGAAGGATTGTCGCCCCATATCCACCAGCCGACTGCTGCTGCACTTAAGAACAACAGGGTGAGTAATACAAATGGAAGCTTCCTCCGTTTGGTCGAAGTAACAGCAATTCGTTCTCCACATTGTGGACAATGTGACTGTCCTCGTTTGAGTGGAGTATTACAGGAATGACAGCGAGACATAATATAACCTACCTTATCCATTTTTTTCTTAATTTTACATGATGAAAAAAGGATATGGAAGACTAAAGATTAGAGGGAAGTGTGATGATGTTTCAAAAAGTAGCGGATGGAAGCTACATTCATGTATTGATTCTTGGAGCGAAAGTCAACGGCACCACTCCGTCGAGAGCGCTAAAGCATCGGATTGACGTCGCGGCTGACTATGCGAAGATACATCCGCATGTCGAGCTGATTGCAACAGGAGGACAGGGTCCTGACGAAGGCATGGCCGAGGCACTTGTGATCGAACGGGAACTGATGGCACGAGGCATTGAACCACACCGGATCCATGTTGAAGCGACCTCTACCTCAACGATTGAGAACTTTCAGCACAGCCGACCGTTTTGGGAAGGCGAGACGGGGCTCACCATCGTGACGAATGACTTTCATGTCCCGCGGGCACGTCTCATTGCGAAGCTCTATTTCCAACTCGAGAGCGATGCCCTGTATGCACCGACTCCGCCACTAGCAAAAGGGCGATACGTGATCCGTGAGGTGTTAGCTTATGTGAAACTACTTGTCCGCTATCTGTTCAAAGATAAAAACTAGGCTCTTGCATCCGCAAGAGCCTAGTTTGATTGACAGCCGATTTCTTGATTTAAAACCTCACCGAACGCTTCGGCGCCTTCCACATTCAGATGGACGCCGTCGCTCTCGAAATAAGATTCCTTCCCGACGGATTGACCATGCCAATCGATGAGAGAAACGTTCTCGTGAAGTTCGCTTGCCCGAGCGAGCTTCTCATTGACCTCGCTCTCCCACGGACGAGGGACACGGGTGTTGATTAAATAAATATGGTCCGCGCGCTCGAACTGTTTGAGGAGCGTGTCGAGTTGGTCCATCTTGAACGCCCCGTTCGTTCCGAGATGAAGGAAGACGACATGACCTGGCGCGTTATACGATGCATACTGAGATGCGACCGGAATGGCATCGCGGACTTGGCGCCCGATTTCAGCATCGATGGTCATGTTCGGAAACGCATCTGCCAAGTATTCGTTCAATCCGAGCATGACCGAATCACCGATCGCGAGCGCTGGTGGACAACTCTTTTCCTCTGGCGTTTCAGTTGGTGGCGGCGTCACGTCTGTGGTCGCTTCTTCCGAATCATCTGTTTCAGGTTCTTTCGGCACATCAGGTGTCTCTTCCTTTGGCATCGGTACTTTCACAATCGGAATCTCATCTTGTGCCGGCTTCGATTCAGAGAAGGCTAAGATGGTCAAGTTGCCGACGAGTACGAGTGAGAGTGCCGTCGCGCAAGCCGTAGCCGCGAAACGGGCACTTGGATGCGTCGGTGTCGAGACGAGTTGACGGAACGAGGCGATGAATCCGTTCCGACGAATCGGCGTCTCAATAAAGCGATATGACAATTCGGCGATCAACAACGTGAGCGCGACCTGACCGACCGCAAGGAGCGGTGAAAACGTTCCAAGTCGTTCGAGCGGTGTCGACAAGATGATGATCGGATAGTGCCATAAATAAATCCCGTACGTTCGCGTACCGATCACACGAAGCCAAGCGCTTCCAAATAGGCGTGACCAGATCGTCGCCGGATGGGCGACCGCGGCAATCAAGATTGCGGACAAGAAGGCGACGAGCAAGAAGCCACCATAATAGAGGAACGCGTCATACGCATTCACCGTGACGATGATCCCGACGATTACGATGAGAGAGATTGCACCAGCCACGTTCAAAATATGTCGTCCGATGTTTGGGATGACCGCTTTGAACGTATCTGGTCGCCAGCCGAATGCGAGCATGGCACCCATGAGCAGACCGAACAGGCGGGTATCCGTCCCGTAGTAGACACGGCTCGGGTCCGCTTCTGGAACGTAGCGGAACGCCATCCATGTCGCGGAGACGATTAAGAGTGCTGCGACCAATTGAAGCAACCGTTTCCGGAAGGCGAGGCCGACGAGTAAAATGAGCGGCCAGACCGCGTAAAATTGTTCTTCAATGGAGAGGGACCATAAGTTTTGAAGTGGTGACGGTTTCCCGAAGCTCTCGAAATATGACACTTCATGGAAGATGTACCACCAGTTGTTCACGTAAGCGAGCGCGGCGAGTGAATCTTGTCGTACCGTCTCAAGCAACGAGCGGTCAAAGAGCGTGACGTATGTCATCACGAGCGACAACATCAAGACGAGCGCCGGGAGCAATCGACGGAAACGGGCGATATAGAATCTTTTCAAGTCGATCGTGCCGGTTTTCGTCCACTCTCGAATGAGGATGCCGGTAATCAAATAACCGGACAGGACGAAGAAGACATCGACACCGAGGAATCCCCCGGATATGTAAGGTACGTTTAAATGATATATAATGACAGCCAAAACGGCGAACGTGCGTAAGCCGTCCAGACCGGGCATATACGTTGTATGTTTAAGTGGTTTCATGCCCCCACTTCCTTTCTAGTCAAAGCGGACATTTCCCTTTTTTTAGAATCCATTCTTCAGTATAACGAGTGGGGGAGAGGGAATGGTTTCAAAAGATTAACAATCAAATGAGCAAAAAAATCCACAAAAAAAGGGACGCAAGGTCCCTTAGTGATTACACCAGATTGATCAACATCCCACCGATGACGCCAGCGATGACGAGTGCCCAAGGTGGTAATTTCCAGTAGGCGATCATGACGAACAAGAAAGCGGCAAAGACGAAGTCGACCGCACCGTTGACGGTACTCGTAAAGATTGGGCTATAAAATGCCGCAATCAAAATACCGACGACCGCAGCGTTCACCCCAATCAAGGCTCCAGCGACTTTCGGGTTGTGTCGAAGCGCATCCCAGAACGGGAGTGCCCCAAGAATGAGCAAGAACGCCGGCAAGAAAATGGCGACTGTCGCCAAAATCCCACCCGGAATCCCATTGATGACTGTCCCGAGGTAGGAAGCGAATGTGAACAATGGTCCCGGAACAGCCTGTGCGGCACCGTATCCTGCGAGGAACGCTTCTTCACTTAAGAAACCTGCAGGGACGAGTTCACGCTCGAGAAGCGGCAAGACAACGTGTCCGCCACCGAAGACGAGTGCACCGGCGCGATAAAAACTATCGAATAAGGCGATCGCTTGGTTTTCAAACGTTTCCCGTAAAATCGGTAAGATGACGAGAAGTGCCCCGAATACCGACAGCAAGACGGCACCGAGCCGTTTTGAAATCGGGAACGTACTTGATTTCGCATCGAGACGATCTGGCTTGAACAATAAGAACCCAGCGACAGCAGCAACGAGAATGACGAGCACTTGGCTGAACGTCGTCTGCCAAAGCAATACGCCGGCAAGCGCGAAGAAGGCAATCGTCTTCGTCTTTGGATCAGGTGTGAGTTTACTCGCCATGCCTAAAATCGCATGGGCGACGATGGCAACGGCAACGACTTTCAAACCGTATAACCAACCGGCATCAGAGACGTCGAGACCGGATAGGACCAAAGCAAACAGCATGAGCGCGATGACCGACGGGGTCGTGAAGCCGATGAACGAGGTGATCCCACCTAATATCCCGCCGCGGACAATGCCGATGCCAATCCCGACTTGCGAACTCGCGGGGCCGGGCAAGAATTGACATAAGGCGACGAGGTCGGCGTATGCCTTCTCATCCATCCATTTGCGCCGTCTCACATATTCCTCATGGAAATAGCCAAGGTGGGCGACCGGTCCGCCGAACGATGTCAGCCCGAGCCGGGTTGAAACGAATAAAATCTCTAGTAACGTCTTGAACGTCACACGTTGTGTCGTCATGTCTTCACTCCTTAATTTCTTTAAATAACTCATAAGCTTTTTGACGGGCTTCTTGTAACACGGAGAGCCCTTTTTCGGTCGTCACATAATTTTTGCGGACGTGTCCGTCGACGTTCTCGTTTTCGCGAACGAGGAGGCCATCCTTCTCCATCCCGTGCAAAATCGGATAGAGCGTACCGGCACTGATTTCATATCCGTGCTCTCTTAATTCATCGACCATCCATGCCCCGTACACCGGATGTTCAGCGGCATGATGCAAGATATGGATGTGGATGAATCCGAGGAACAGTTTCCGCAGGACGCGATCTTCCATACGTGTCATCTCCTTCATATCGAATTTCGATATCGGTTTTCGAAAACAGTCTAACAAACGAGTGAGAAAGTTACAAGCACGCTGTCTGCAGTTTACAAAAACTTATAATAAGAAGATGGGAATGAGTTCGGAAAAAATAGGGAATCTATCACAAATGAGGTAAACTAGGTATTGAGTTTATTTGCTGAGGAGGAAGTGACGTGACAAACCCCATTCATTCTTCATACGATACATTGTTGCGTTATATGCCCCAAGGCTACGTCGAGTTTAAAGTGATTTACGACGACGCTTCGGAGCCGATTGATTACGAATTTTTTGAAGTGAACCCTGCCTTCGAAAAGATGATGAAAGGGAAACGGAAACATTTTATCGGTCAGAAAGTGTCAGCGGCATTGAAAGATTTTGAATATAGCGAGCGGGAGTGGATGATTCAAGTGGCACGGGTCGTCAGTGATGGCGGTACGGTGACGTTTGAACACTTCTCTCGCCGTAACAAGTCATGGTTCGAAATGTCCGTTTTCAGCGAACGAAAAGGCTTTGTCTCCGTCATGTTTCATGACATCACGCGACATGTTCAAGAAAATAATGCCTTGAAGCAGCTCGTGAACGTCTCGCATCGTTTCGTTTCAACGGGAAGCGACTTATTGATGAACCAACAGTTCCTTGATCAGATTCGTGATTTCACCGGGGCGAAGGCGGTCGCACTTAATTTGATGGAAAGTGATGGCGAGTCATATACGACGGTCGCATTGTCCGGTATGGACGAGATGTTAGAACGAAGTCTCGATGTGTTAGGGTTCCACCCGGTTGGGAAGAAGTGGCCGATGACCGACCAACGACGGGAGCTGTTCAGTAAACCGAATCCACTTGTGTTTGAGGGGATTGATCCGTTGATTGACGGTGCCCTTCCGAAACGACTCGTCAAAAACTTACTCCGCATCTTCTCGCTTGGAGAGGTCGTCCTCTTCAAAATTGAGAAGGATGGGATACTATATGGAGATTTGACGATTGTGATGCAAGAAGGGAAAGTGGCGAATCGACTTGGTCTTGTCGAGTTGTATCTTGTCCATGTGCTAGAACAATTGGTCAAAGCGGATCACCAAGTCGGGGAGACGAAGAAGTCGATGTTCGATGGGTTTGCGACACTTGACCTGGAATGCATCATGGCGCTTAATACACGCCAAGTCTTACATTTGAATGATACGTGGGAACGGGTGCTTGGCTACTCGCTTGATGAACTTGAAAATATGGATTTTCTTAGCTTGATTCATCCAGACGATGATGTCATTACAGAAGCGGGCTTTACAGAACTCGAGGAACGGGGAGAACTGTTCCGTTTCGTCAATCGCTTCCGAACGATTGATGACACCTATCGTTCGATTGAATGGCATTGTAAACTTCAAGGGAACTATATTTACGCCGTCGCGAAAGATGTGACGGATCGCGTTCAGTTGGAAGAGAAGTTGGCCGAGCGGGACCGTCTGTTGACAAAACTATCTGACCAAATTCCGGGAGCCATCTATCAGTTCGAGTTGTTGCCGGACGGTAGCTTCAACTTCCCATTCTTCAGTCGCGGTTTTGAAGACATGTTAGGGATTACTGCCGAAGAAGTGCAGGCAGATGCCGGCCTCGTCTTCCGACGGATGCATCCAGATGACTATCCTCACGTCATGCAGTCGATTGATGAATCGTATCGGAACTTGACGATATGGGACGCGGAGTTTCGTGTGTTGACCGAGGATGGACGAACAATTTGGATTTTAGGATCGTCCCGCCCAGAGAAAATTGCTGACGGTCATGTCCTCTGGCACGGATATATTGGTGACGTCACAGAGAAGAAAAAGTACGAGAAAGAAATCGAGTATTTAAGCTATCACGACCAGTTGACAGGGGTAAAAAATCGTCGGTACTTTGAAGAAGCGCTGGAACGTTATGACGACGATGCGTTTTATCCATTGTCACTGATCGTCATCGATATTAACGGACTGAAGTTGACGAACGACGCGTTCGGACACTTAATTGGAGACCGGTTGCTCGTCGAAGCGGCGAATATTTTACGGAATGAGTTGCGAGCGAAAGATGAAGTGGCACGTATCGGTGGAGATGAATTTGTCGTCATCTCGCCGAACACCACACTCGACGAGGCGAAGCACTTGTCGGATCGTTTGAGCCGACTCTTCCTCGGACGAACTGTAGAAGGGCTCCCGATTTCCGCATCTTTCGGTGAGGCGGTCAAGCACGACGCGTCCATCGGATTAACCGACGTCTTCAATTTAGCGGAAGACCGGATGTATCACCATAAAGTATCGGAGAAACAAAGCCGCCGCCACCACTCGATTCAACTGATCATGCGGACACTATATGAGAAGATTCCCCGTGAAGAGGCGCACTCTCAGCGTGTCGCCAATTTGTCAGGGAAGCTCGCGGAAGCGATGGGCTTCACGAGCGCAGAGGTAAATGAAATCCGAACGGCCGCCATTTTGCACGATATCGGCAAAGTAGCGATTAGTAACGATATTTTAGATAAACCTGGTGCTTTGACGGAACCTGAATGGCGTGAAATCAAACGACATCCCGAGGTCAGTTACAACATTTTAAGTACGGTTCCTGAATATGTCGCCTTGTCTGAAATTGTTTTGGCCCATCACGAACGATGGGACGGGAAAGGATATCCGAAAGGGATCAGTGAATATGAGATTCCGCTCGCTTCCCGCATCATCTCGATCGCCGACACGTTCGACGTCATGGTGACGGGGCGTCCTTATCGACAGGCGAAGACGATTGATGAGGCGCTTGCCATCATTCAACAAGAGGCGGGCAAGCAGTTCGACCCGACGCTCGTCGATGTCTTCTTTGAAAAAGTCGTCCCAACCCTACAACAATAAACAAGCGAGTCCTCTCTTATTTTGGGAGGACTCGCTTTTTCAAACGGTGAGTGGACGCTTCTTCAAGACGAGAACCGTCAACAAGAAGACGACGGCGGTCATGCCAATCATGACGAGAATGGAGAGGAACGGAAACTGTCCTTCGTACATCGTGATGACCCCGTTATTTAGCCAATAGGTCGGTAGGAAGCGTCCGACGAGTTTCAATGAATCTGGTAACCAAAGCAGACTGATGAACGCGCCTCCGGTAATGGCGGATGCCATCGTGACCGATATTTGAAAGATGTTCGCCTTCTCTCGATTCGTCGCAAATACCGCGATGAGGCCACCAAATGCCAGACAGACGAGCAGGTAGGCCGAGAACAAGGCGAAGACGGTCGGGAGATGGGTCCACACGTCTTGGCCGTAAAGCGCGAGACTCACGCCAATCAACAGCATGACATAGACGAAGCCGACGAGATAGAAGGCGAGAAGAAGTGATGCGAAATACCGCCGTGGTGACACCGGTGAGGCGAACAGGCGGGCATAAATCTTCTCGTCCCGGTCATCCGCGACAAACATCGGAATGAACTGGAGGAACGTCGACATCATGATGAACGACAAGAGACCGAAAAACGCTTGTGTGCGTGCGGTCGTCGCGACGCTCTCTTGGAAAGGTTCACTAGAGAGCGTGTATCCGTTATCTGTCTCCTCGGTCGCGAGTAGGGTGAATGTGGCTTCGTCATATTCACTCGCCTCAAGAAGCTGGCGTTCACGTGACAAGTGGCCGTTCAATGCCTGTTCGACTAAAGAAGTGTCACTACCGGCGATTGCGGAGAACGAGAGGCGAGGCATATCGCCGTTGAACGATTGCTCTGTAAAATCTTCAGGAATGAGAAGCACGATGTCTTCTCCTTCTAACAAGACATCTTCGCCACTCGTCTCAAGCATGGTGACGCGACCGAAACGTTCGGCTTCTTCGATGAGGCGCTCGGCGAGAATATCCCCGTCCTCATCGACAATGCCAATCGACGCATTGAGACTCGACGTCCCCCCTACGAAGGAGAGGATGAGCGCAAACCCGAACATCGAGACAAACGTGAACACCCAAAGCCCTTTCTTTCGGAGCATCCGTTTGGCGACGTGCCTAATGAGTACCATGACGTCTCACCCCTTTCGATAGAAGATAGCTGAGTGCGATGAAGATAAGTAAATGAATCCCGAGTAAACCGAGGCTTTCCCAATAAATGCTCATGTCGCCTTCACGAAGCATGACGGCGAGCATCCCGTCGCGCATAAAAATCGGCATGAATACATATGCGGCCCATGGCGCATAGTTCAGCGTCACTTGATCAAATCCGGGGACATAGCCTCCTGATAAAATCATGATGATGGCGACAAATCCGTTGACGACTGCATCTTTCGTCGTCGTACTCAACTTCGGCAGATTGACGATGACAAACCCGATGGCGACCCCATATGCGGTCAAGGCGAGCCAAGCGAGAATCAAATAACCGAACTGGACATTTGCCAAATCGAACGTCCGATAGACGAAATGGCTGAACCAGAACAACAGGATGAGCTGAAGCAAAATGATGACGTAGCGGCTGAACGTCCGCGCGAGTCGATATTGGATCGTTCGAACGGGAGCAGCTTGAATCCGTAGATAGCTACCGATATTCGGCTGTTCTTCTCGTGCCATCGCCGTGATATAGAACGACCCGAACAGAGCGGTCATGATGGAGATAGTGACAGTGAAGTATTCAAGCGATGTCGGAGTCCGCCCCGCTAAATCGACGCTCTCTGTATCAAGCCACGCCTCATTCTCATACGGGGCCGAAAGACCAGACTCCGCGAGCGTAATCTGTTGGTTGGCGATTGCCGTATACTGACCGAGAATGGCTTCAAGGACGTCAAACTCGACGGTCGTCGGTTCTTCGTATAACAGCGTGAGGTCACTGCCGTCGAGCCGTAAGATGACGTCTGCATCCCCATCGTTCACCCCTTGTTCGGCTGACGCGATGTCTTCATAAGGGACGAGGCGGATGAACGCCTGAATGTCTTCGTCGTTCAAAAAGTTCTCGAGCGGTTCTCGATACTGGTCGGTTGAAGCTTCGACGTACGCGACGTTCGTGACGGGGAGTTTGAATGTGTCACTGAAGACGGCCGATAGTATCGTCCCGAGTCCGAAAATGAGGATGAGCGGGAAGAGGAGCATCCAAAAAAGTGTCGCACGATCCCGGAGCCGCTGTTTCACATCATATTTGATAAATGTCCACATGAAAGGACCTCCTATTCCCGGAGCGTCTTCCCGGTCAATGCCAAAAAGACGGTATTGAGGGAAGGACGGTCGACCGTGATGGACGTGAAGTGAACATGCTCCTGATGAAGCGTATCCAGGAGCGGAGCGAGCGGCGTATCTTTATCGAGCGACACTTCGATATACGGTTCCTCATATTGCACTTTTTGGACGTGGTCGAGTGCATCGAGCCGTTCGAGCAGGTGCGGGGTAAGCGCATCAACTTTGATGCGGGCTGTCTCGAGCGTCATGACGCGGTCTTTCAGCTCATCTTGTGTCCCTTCAGCGATGATTTTTCCTTCGTCGACGATGGCGATACGGTCGCAGAGCAGCTCGACCTCTTCCATGTAGTGTGACGTATAGATGATGGTGGCACCACGACGGTTCAGTTCACGGATATTCTCTAAGATCGTGTTTCGTGATTGCGGGTCGATGGCGACGGTCGGCTCATCCATGAAGATGAGTTCCGGTTCATGCACGATTCCGCATGCGATGTTGAGGCGGCGGAGGAGACCGCCGGACAGTTCTGGTGGGCGTTTCTTTTGATGGGCATCGAGTTCGACGAACGCAATCGCGGCCTCGGTCTTTTGTCGCGCTTCCTTTGGACTGAATCCGTATAATTCAGCGAAGAATTGAATGTTTTCATACACGGTCAGTTGGTCATAGACGGAGACGTGCTGCGGGACGATCCCGACACGTCGCTTGATGGACAGTTCGTCTTTTGGCATCGATTGTCCAAAGATGCGAATGGATCCCGAATCCGCCTCGTATAGATTCAACATGACGGAAATGGCCGTCGTCTTACCGGCACCGTTCGGACCGAGGAGGCCGAACAACTCTCCTTATTCGACGTTCAGACTGAGGTCGTTCAAGGCGACAGTATCTCCAAACCGTTTCGTGACATGATCGAGCGAGATGATCGACATAGATGTACTCCTTTCTCATGTGAAAGACTCATCATTCTACACAAAGGTGTTCGTGGATTGTCACGAATATACCTGTCCGGATTCATGAAAATGTGCAATAATCTAATTATTCAGATAATTATTGTGTTGAAATGAGGGATTGGGATGAAAGGGTGGCAATTCAATAAACATGAGGGGGCGTTATTCCCGGACGAAATCGTACTGTCTGCATTTTGTACAGTCGAACCGAAACGGATGGATTCGACGTTACCATTTTACTATGACGAGTCGATTTTTCGATTCACCAATAAAGAGGAGACATTCTACTTTAAAATTTCCCCGAGCTATCACGAGTTTGAAATCAATGTGAAAGACCGGGACGGGGAACTTCTTTACTACCAATTGCTTCGGACCGTCAGCAAGGTCGAAATCTTAGAAGACCGACGTGACCACGCGGAGCTGTTGATCGTCCTCGCGGAAGACCGGAAGCGGACCGTGACGTCAATCGAATTGACCGTCCGACCGCGTTTTCGTGTGCTTGTGAAAGAGCATGAGGTATGAATAGATAAGAGGTGGGGCGGGTGCGAACCCGCTCTTTTTTGTACGAAAAAACCAGCCACAGACGTGACTGGTTCCCATTGATTATTTCGTCAAAAAGATTTGAACGTGAATGGTCGACCCTTGGGCATCGGTCGCTTTCCCAATCCCGAGATGTGTATAGTTCGCGTTCAAGATGTTGGCGCGGTGACCGCTGCTGTTCATCCAGGCGTCCACTGCCCGGACTGGATCGCTCGAGCCTTTATAGATGTTTTCTCCCCATCCCCGGTATGACACGCCATAGGCACGTAATGTATCACCAGGCGTACCGTTCTCCTTCAACGTATGGGAGAACTGACCTGTCCTAGCCATTTCATCCGCTCGGACTTGTGCGACACGGTTTGCTTCGTTCGAAGCGGCGAGTAGCGATAAGCCGGCTGCCTGTCGTTCTTTGTTCGTCTCTGTTAACACGTTGACTGGCGACGTGAAGCTGACATGCTTGGCTTGAAGATACCCGACGTACGAGCCGTAACGGACTTTATACCATCGAGACGTTCCCGTATAGCGATACGAGATTGTTTCGAGTGCCGTGCCTTGGCGTAAAAATTTGACGTTCGACGAAGTCGTCAGCGGCGCGGACTTCACGTACACGCTCGAAGGTTTGACGTAGGTTGGAGTCGTGAAACGAACTTCGGCAGTAGACAAACGGACATAATCCCCAGGCACATAGGCATAGCCGCTGCCCCATTGAATCTTGTACCAACGCTCTCCATTCACGAAAAAGGTGGTGCGTACGCGCATCGAGCCGTCACGAGGAATGGCATTCAGTCGTGGGGCACCGAGCGATGGTGTCGGGCGCGCGTATAATTTACTAATATTCGTCACATACCCTTTCGTATTGACCGATACTTCCGTATACGCATGTGCAACAATGGGTTGTTGCGACAACGTTGCCGATAGCGACACAATGAAGGTCAAGAGAAAGGCAGTCATGATTTTTTTCAAATGGATCGACTCCTTTTGTTTAACTTCTTATATTCTATATTATTTGGTCGATTTTTGGTTTTACCATTTCATTACAATAAGGATGGACTCTTCGTGAGCCCATCCTTCTGTCACTTATACATCAAGTAGTCTTTACGAATCGGGAGGAACGCGTCCCGTTCGTCCTCGATTTTAGTCAGGATTTCATCAAGCGGAGCTCCTTCGAGAATCATGTCTTTCACATAGGCGTTTCCTGTCAGTTTCGTGATGAAGTCGTTCGCAAGAAACGCAAAGTCGTCCGGATATAAATCGTGTGCCGTTTGAATCATCGCAATCCCAGTTTTCGTTGATTCGAATCGAGTCGGATCGGTGACATAGACCTCGACCCCGTGCGTCAGTTTGCCCGCGTGTTTGGAGAATGTCGGCGTGAACGAAGCGGCCCGGAAGGCGACACCAGGCAAGTCAAGGTCGTTCAGCTCTTTCGCATACTCATGTGCTTGTATATAAGGGGCACCAATCAGTTGAAACGGTTTTGTCGTCCCACGTCCTTCAGATAAATTCGTTCCTTCAAACAATCCGGTCGCAGGATAGACGTTGACCGTGTCGGTCGTCGGCATGTTCGGGGACGGCATGACGAACGGAAGCCCCGTATCCTCATACATCATCGAACGTTTCCATCCCTTCATTTTGACGACTTCGAGGTCAGCCTGAATGTGATACTCGCTGTTGAACAACTGTGCGAGTTCGCCGACGGTCATCCCATGTTTCAAGGGAATCGGATAGAGCCCGATGAAGCTGGCGTAGTCAGGGTCGAGCACCGGACCATCGACACGAAGTCCGCCTTGGGGGTTCGGGCGGTCGAGGACGACGAATGGAATCCCATTCTCGGCAGCGGCTTCCATCGCATAGGCCATCGTGTAGATATACGTATAATAGCGAGTCCCGACGTCTTGAATGTCAAAGACGAGCACATCCACATCTTCTAACATGTCAGGAGTCGGTTTTTTCGTAGCGCCATATAAACTATATACGGGCAAACCTGTCACCTCATCGATGTAAGAGCTGACAGTGGAGCCGGCCTGGGCATCCCCTCGAACGCCGTGTTCGGGTCCATATAGTGCCGTCAATTCAAAGTCATCGGACTGGTCGAATAAATCGACGATGCTTGTCCGCTCCGCATTGATCCCGGTCGGATTTGTGATCAGTCCGACTCGTTTTCCTTTCAAGATATCCGGATTCTCCATCAAGCGGTCGACACCAAGCTCGACCTTAGGCTTTTTCGGTTCAGATTTTGCGTCCGCATCCAGCAAGACGATTGAAGTCGAGAGTAGCGTCAATGCTGCCATACCACCAATCCATTTTTTCATGAGAGTTCCTCCTTAGGAAATGTAAGCGCTTCAAATGCTTAATGGGAGTGTATCATTAGGAAATTTAATTTCAATATTTATGAATAAAAATAGGAATTTATATTTCTGTTTTTCGTACTATTCTCCTAATCAGACAGCAAAAAACGTGTCTCTCTCATGAAAGACACGTTCCCACTTATCTGACCGAGAGCGCTTTCCATCCCGTGGCGCCCATGACGGCACTCACTTTCGATTTCGGGACGACGAGTCGACCGCGATATGGGTCATTGATATATAGATTTGATTTGTCATAACCGGTCGCCAACATGACGTGGTAATTCACGTATCCGGTGAACTTCTTGTTTGAAGCAGTGTACCAATTGAAATAGCCATAAGGTTTATTGAAGTCGACACTTGCCCAGACGATGACGGGGTTGCCCATCGACAGCTCACGTTCGATTGAAGCGAGTCCTTGCCCCGACAAGTCTTTCACCGGGCGATATTTACTAGAAAATCCAATCATGCCTTTCGGGTAAATGCCGTAGTTCTTGTATTTGCCTAACGTACGGCGCGGGTCGCCGGTGAACATGACGTTCGGATCGACCCAGCGGTATAACCGATTCTCATAACGCGCGTTCCACATACTCTTCGGCATCTCGTTGTATAAGGTCGAGGCGCTGACAGCACGACCCTTTTCTTCGAGCGCCATTTTGAGCGAGAAGAACTCACAACCGGATGGGTACCCCATCGGGAACTGCCGATAGAGAGGGACGCTCATCTTATACATCGATAGACTAGGGGAATAGACTCCTTTCGCATCAAACGCGGCATTGCCGATACGTTTGTTTTGGTACATACGTCCGTTGGCATCGAAGTAGTACCATTGTCCTTTGATCAGCTGCCAGTCCGTCTTCTTCGTCAGTGCCGGGGCGAAGTATTCATAGCGTGTCGAGTATTTCCATCCGGTCTCTTGCACGCCGGTCGAATGAAAGAAGTATGTTTCATTGCCCATCTTGAATTTCCCTTTTAGACGATAACCATACTGAGGGTGGAATCCATATGTTTTGCCGTTGATCCGTTGTAACCCATATAGCCGCTTTCCTGTTGAATCGAATAAGTAATTGCGGTCGCGCAACCGATATGCCCCTTTCAGGCTGTATCCGTAAGTCGGGTGGAATCCATATACGTCTTTCCCGACCCAGGCCAAGCCTTGGCGGCGGATTCCGTCATTTCCAAAGTAGTAGGAACGGGCTTTGATTGTCTGCCATCCGGTCGCGACTTTACCATCATTCAGCAGGAAATATGATTTTCCACCGAGCGTATACATGCCGGTACGAATCGTCCCGTCTGAAAAGATGTAGTGCTTTGCGCCAGCAATTTGCTGCCAACCGGAGAGGCGAACGCCTTTGTCTGAGAAATAGTAGCGCTTGCCGTCAATCGTCTGGAATCCCGTGACGGGCAGACCGGTCTCGTTGTAGTAATAGATGAGCCCATCTCGTTCTTGCCATCCGGTCAGCCGTTTTCCGTCTTCACCAAATGTATAGGTCGTTCCGTCGATGGAATAGCTGCCGGTGACGAGGCGACCATCCGTTTCAAAATAATATGTAGCTTCTTCGATTTGTTGCCATCCGGTGAGAAGGATTCCTTCCGAATCGAAATAGTATATGTTGCCATCAATTTGTTGCCACCCCGTCAACACCGTCCCGTCACTCGACGTGTAAACGATCCCGTCTTTGGTCTGTTGAAACGACCCTTCAGCGGAAACGAGTTGGGGACTCACCCATAAGGCACCCATTAAAAAGCCGATGCCGATTTTCCTTTTCCATGCCATCGATTGAACCTCCTCCATACGAATACAGAAGAGATACCCATATTTATCCAATGTCAAGCTGAGTCAAAGGATTCAATTGAAGGATCAGACGCTTACGCCGAATGACTCATAAAGCGAAGATGTTTCGACGCCACATAAAGCGAGAGGAAGATGATGAGCATCCCGCTCACGAGCGGCCACATGAGATCTGCTTCTGTCAGGAGCACTTCGCTCGAAAGCGGACCGAGCATCCAAGGCATCCAATCGAGGTCGACCCAACCGATGAGGAGCGACATGACGAAATGGAGGCCGAGCGTCAACACGACCGCGACGACACCACTTTCCAACATCGCGGCGATGAGGAAGAAAATCGATAACTGAACAATGAAATGACAGATGAGCAGTGTGGTCGATATGAGAAAGTCGAGCCAATCGAATGCGTCGAACAAAATGACCGTATAATAGGCGGCTGCCGTTTGCGCGAGCAAGATGCCGCTCACGGTTAGTAGGGCGTAATGTCCCCATTTGCTGACGACGATGCGTGACGTCGGGATTTGTAACGACTTGAGCCAGGCGAGGGTCCCGTTCGTCCGTTCGTGGCTGAACGTATGCATCGCAGACAATAAGACGACGAGGAGCCCGATTTGGCGAAGTTGTTCGCTGACAGAGATCAATACTTCTTCCGGTGTCGGTGTCGGGATCTCAATGACGGCACCGTCCGGTAAGTTCCCGCCGGAAGCGAGGATATCTGGTAAGAAATAAAGCGTGAGCGGCTGCATCGAGGCGAGGAGCATGAGAGCAATCGGAATCCAGATGAGTCGCTTGTTCGCCCACGACTCCCGCCATTCTTGTTTAAAGATTGCCGTGCGCATCAGGCGTTCACCTCCAAGAACAAGGACTCGAGTGACGGATGCCCGACGTGTAACGATTGGACGGTGACGTTCAGTTCAAGGATTCGGTTCAAGATCGCACGTTCAGCGATGTCTCGGTCCGTCGATTCAAACGTCCACGTCGAACCATTCTTCGTCACATGACGCACACCGGCCAACGTTTCCCAATCTGTCCCGCTCGTCGGGTCGTCGAAGAGACGTAACTCAATCGTTGATTTTGACCCGAGCAAGTCAGTCACCGTGCCTTCCATTAGTAGTTTACCTTGTCGAAGCAAGAGCACCCAGTCGCTCGCTTCTTCTGCATCCGGGAGGACGTGTGTCGAATAGAGAATCATTCGCTCTCGTTTCAAGTCGCTCAACAAGTCGAGCACTTCCCGTCGACCGCGTGGATCTAAAGCTGAGACCGGCTCGTCGAGTAACAGTAATTCAGGGTCATGGACGAGTGCCTGGGCGATGCCGAGTCGTTGACGCATCCCACCGGATAAGTTCGAGGCTGGACGGTCGACCGGCTCAAGACCAACGCGTTTTAATAGTTGGATAGGATCAACGTGTTTCGTTCCCGTCAATTCAGCAGCGTAGCGAATCGTCTCGACAGGCGTGAGGGACGGATAGAGGGCGGGGCGTTGTGGCAAATAGCCAACCCGAATCTGGTCATGTCCGCTCACATCGCCACTCGTCGGGTCCGTGACGCGGGCGAGCAAATTCAACAAGGTGGTCTTCCCGGCACCATTTTCCCCGAGTAGCGAGGTACATCCTGGGCGCAATTCAAAGCTGACATCATCGAGTGCCGTGAAGGAACCGAATCGTTTGGTTAACTGTGTGACGTTCATCGCGGCGTCCGTCCCCATAAGAAGTAGATGATCGGGCCGAGAATGTTGATAAAGACGATGACGAGGAGCCATACCCATTTCGGGCCGTTCGTCATGTCCCGTTTGAACAAGTCAATCAAAGCGACGACGAGCAAGATGAGTTGCAGGATGAGGACAGGTAACAGGATGAGAAAAAGTGTATTCGAATCGTTTGCGATGTCCATAGTGAGAACCTCCTTTAGTAAATAGACTGTCCTTAACACATTCTACACGAATAGGGCGTCCCCTGTATGAGACACAAAAAATCCCCATCTCACAACGAGATAGGGAAGATGAATCATTTAACGATGATGACAGGAGCGAGTGCACGTTTGGCGAGTTTATGACTGACGCTACCGAGCACGAACTCTTGGAACGTGTTCAATCCGCGTGATCCGACAACGACATATTCGTATGGTTCGTGGTTCGCATATTTGACAAGCTCGATGTCCGGTTCACCACGGAGTTCGATGTACTCGTACGGGATGCCTTCTGCTTCCGTCAAATCGAACAACGGTTTGAGCATCTGCTTCCGCTTCGTTTCCAAGTCGATTTTGCCCGTTGAGTTGAGGGCGGCCTCTTTGGATTCTTTCGCACTGATCACATGGACGATGTCAATCGACGCATTGGATGCCTTTGCGAGTTGAATCGCCTTTTCAAGCGCACGTTTCGAGTGGGCAGAACCATCTGCCGCTAAAAATACCTTTCCCATGAAAACTCCTCCTCTTTCGCACGTTCTACATTTAGTATAGGTGATTTGGTGAAGCGGGGGAATGCCGAATCAATGTCCTGCGTTTGCGTCTTGTTGCTTCAAGTGGAGCGCAAGCGTGTTGAGCAGTTTTTCAGAGTCTTTATTCAAATTGAGAAGTTCAGGTTCAATTCCGACTTCACGGTATTTGAAGACGACCTTATCGATGGCGCCGATGGCCGAGTCATCCCAGAGATGCGTGTTCGCAAAATCGATGGTGACTTGATTGACACCTGCTTCCACATCTTCTGTCACATCAAACTGGTTGACGAATTCAGATGTCGAGGCGAAGAACAGTTGTCCGTTCACCGTATAGTCTACACGATGCGACGTGACGTGGCGACCGAGGTCGATTTTCGAAATTTTGGCAGCGAACAAAATCGCAGCCGTCAAAATTCCACCGAGCACACCGAGTGACAAGTCGTGCGTGAAGACGGTGACGATGACCGTGACGAGCATGACGACCGTGTCTGACTTTTGAGCGGTACGCATCGCTTTAAGTGAGCCCCAGTCAAATGTCGCATACGACACGAAGAACATGACACCGACGAGCGCGCCGACAGGGATGAGCATGAGCACATCACTGATCGTCATGATCATGATGAAGAGGGCGAGTCCTGCGGTGAATGTCGAGAGACGACCACGCGCACCTGAGGAGACGTTAATGACCGACTGACCGATCATCGCGCATCCTGGCATCCCACCGAAGAATCCGGCAATGATGTTCGAGATCCCTTGGCCACGCGACTCGCGGTTCTTGTTCGAGTCCGTTCCTGTCATGTCATCGACGATTTGGGCCGTCAAGAGCGATTCAATCAAGCCGACGAACGCGAGTGAGATCGAGTATGGCAAGATAATCATGAGTGTCTCAAGCGTGAACGGCACATCTGGGAATAAGAAGTCTGGAAGTGTCGCCGAGATCGTTCCCATGTCCCCGATGTTTTTCGTATCGAGTCCTAGCGTGATCGCGAGAATCGTCATCACGACGATGGCGACGAGCGGTGCAGGGATTGCTTTCGTAACACGTGGGAACAAGAAGATGATGGCGAGTGACGCGGCAACGATTGCCCAAATGATCCAGCTCTCGCCTTCAAAGTTTGACAACTGCGCTTGGAAAATCAAAATGGCGAGTGCGTTGACGAAACCGACCATGACGGCACGGGGAATGAATTTCATCAAGCGGGCGATGCCGAGATAACCGAGGACGATTTGAATGATCCCGGTCAAGATACCAGTAGCAAGCAAGTACTGTAGACCGTGGTCGGCGACGAGCGAGACGACGACGAGCGCCATCGCACCGGTCGCAGCCGAAATCATGGCCGGACGACCTCCGGCAAACGAGATGACCATGGCGATGATGAATGAGGCATAAAGCCCGACCATCGGGTTGACCCCTGCGATGAGGGAGAAGGCGATGGCTTCCGGGATGAGCGCCAAGGCGACGACGATCCCGGCCAAAATGTCGGCCTGGATATTTCCGAACCATTCGTGTTTCAACGTATTCAATCTTTCCAAAAGAACACACCTTTCTTTATAAAATGATTTGATTTTTGAGTCTCACGAAAATCAAAATAATGGAATCCGTTCATTTTCAACGTGTTTCATCATACCGAATCTAGTCTAAAATGACAATTGCTTCGCGTGAAAAACTATGGTAATTTCATAACGTGCAGGTTATATAACAAAAAAGTTATATGAAAGGTAGGGGAGTAGTCATGTATACCGTGGAAGAATTGAGTAAAGTGCTCAAGGTGCTCGGGGACCCGACCCGATTGACGATGTTGAAACAGATGGAAGCAGGCGAACAGTGCGCCTGTAGTTTCGTCGATTGTTTCGATATTTCGCAACCGGCCATCAGTCGCCATTTGAAGATGTTGCGCCAGGCGGGACTCTTGCTCGAGCGTCGGGACAAACAGTGGATCCATTATCGATTGAACGAGACGAGTCCGTTTTATCCGCTCGTCACTGATTTGTTAGCGAATTTAGAGACGAATGAGCCGAGCTGTGATTGTGAGCCGAATTGTGCCATTTAAGGAGAGATGAAGATGAAACTTGAAGTGTTCGAACCAGCCATGTGTTGTCCGACGGGATTATGTGGACCGTCCATCGACCCTGAACTGACGCGGGTAGCGACAATTCATTATGTATTGAAGCAACGAGGCTTTGATGTGTCGCGCTATAATCTCGCATCGGACCCGAACCGATTTGTCGAGAATACCATCGTTCAAACTGAAATCATGAACGGGCTCGACATTCTCCCGATGACGCTCGTCGACGGGAAGATTGTGAAGCGGGGCGCCTATTTGACGAATGAAGAGATGGCAGAGTTGACGGGACTACCGATTGCCGCATTCGCCAAACAAGATGGAGAAAAACCGAAAGTTCGAATCTCACTCAAAAAATAAGGAGATGCTCACAGTGAAGCCATTTGATTTTCAGACGATTGAACCGACCCGTTATGTGTTTTTGACCGGGAAAGGTGGCGTCGGGAAGACGTCGACGGCATCGAGTCTCGCCTTAACGCTCGCCAATCGTGGAAAACAGATCTTACTCGTCTCGACCGACCCGGCGAGTAATCTACAAGACGTGTTTGAGATGGAGCTCGATGAGACACCGCGATCCGTCACAGGAACGATGCTCGAAATCGCTAACTTTGACCCGGAACAGGCGGCAAAACAGTATATGGAACGCATGGTCGGTCCGTATCGGGGCGTGTTACCGGATGTTGCCATCCAATCGATGGAAGAACAGTTGTCTGGCGCCTGTACGGTCGAGATTGCGGCGTTCGATCAATTCACGGAGCTGTTGACGTCCGAGGCAGCACGGGAACGATACGACCATGTCATCTTCGATACGGCACCGACTGGGCATACGCTCCGATTACTGACCCTACCGAGCGCATGGGATGAATTTTTAGAGACGAATACGACGGGTGCGTCTTGTCTCGGTCCATTGGCTGGTCTCGCGGATAAACAAGTGCAGTACAAACGAGCCGTCGAGACGCTCATCGATGAAAACGAGACGACGTTATTGCTCGTCGCTCGTCCTGAGAAGTCGACACTCGTCGAAGCGGCGCGAGCCGCGACAGAACTTCGCGCCATCGGCATCGAGCGAATGCAACTCATCATCAACGGTGTTGTCGAGTCAGGTGAAGGGACAGACCATTTCACGAAGCGGTTCATCGAACGCCAACAACAAGCACTCGACAATCTCCCGCATGGAATCGTCGACCTCGAGACGTTCACGCTCCCATATGCGTACGAGAATCTCGTCGGGATATCGGCGCTCCAGCGTTTTGTGAGCGGGGAGTCGGTCGTGATCTCGGATGCACGCTATGACACGAGTCGTTACGGATCGATCGATCAACTCGTCGACGAAATGGAGGCGGACGGTCCAAGCGTGATCATGACGATGGGGAAAGGTGGCGTCGGGAAGACGACACTCGCCTCGCTTCTTGCTGTCGCGCTTCACGAACGAGGACATGCTGTGCATTTGACGACAACAGACCCGGCTGCCCATGTCGCACTCACGATTGGGACAGACGTTTCCGATACGTTCACCGTCGATGCTATTGATCCGAAAACCGAGATTGAGAAGTATCGGGCGGATGTGTTCCGGGAAGCCGGAGACATGAACGAAGAGCAACGGATGATGCTCGAAGAGGACTTGCGCTCACCGTGCACGGAAGAGATTGCTGTCTTCCGTGCCTTTGCTGATCAAGTGGCGAAAGCGAAAGACCGCTTCGTCGTCATCGATACAGCTCCAACGGGACATACGCTTCTATTATTAGATGCGACGGAGAGCTATCATCGTGAACTCGAACGGTCGACCGGCGTCGTTCCGGAAGCGGTCCGAGAGTTGTTACCGAAACTGCGTGACCCAAAACAAACGCACGTCATCATCACGACACTGCCTGAAGCGACGCCAGTCTATGAAGCGGAGCGTCTCACAGCAGACTTACAACGGGCAGCGATTCAACCGTTCGCTTGGGTCGTCAATCAATCGTTTACGCCACTCGATGTGACGAGTAAGCTCTTGACATCGAAAGTCGCGAGCGAGGCGATTTGGCTAGAGCGCGTGAACAACTATCCGCGTCCGACGGTTCTCGCATGGCAAGAACAACTGCCAGTCGGATACTCGGCGCTATCTCAATTAGGAAAGGAGAAAATACAATGAACATCACAAACGAAGCAATCGATTTTTTGAAGACGGCACTTGAAGAGGAAGAAACGAAATCTGTCCGCATCATCACAGAGGCAGGTTGCTGTGGACCGACGCTCGGTCTAGCCGTGGCGACACCAGAAGAGACAGACGAGGTGAAGCAGTTCGACACGCTCACGTTTGCCGTTGCGAAGGAAGCTGAGGCGTTGGCGGAAAACGTGACGCTCGACGTCGAATCGACAGAAGATGGCATTACGCTCGTGTTGCACGGTTTACAACCATCTTGCTAAAAGAATAAATAGAGATTATTGGAGGAACTCATTGTGCAGTGGATTGCTAGTTTAATTTTTTTGGTGACGCTCTTTCTCATCATCAAGCAACCGAAAGGCCTCGGCATCGGTTACTCGGCGATGGGGATGGCCGTCATCGCTCTCCTTTCGGGCGTTGTCAACCTCGATGACGTCGGAACGGTATGGGGCATCATCTGGAACGCGACATTCACGTTTATCGCCGTGATTTTGATCTCACTCATTTTAGATGAGATTGGATTTTTTGAATGGGCCGCTTTACATATGGCACGAATCGCTAAAGGCGGTGGGGTGAAGCTATTTGTCTATATCACCTTACTTGGCGCGCTCGTCGCAGCATTGTTCGCGAACGACGGAGCCGCACTCATTTTGACACCAATCGTTTTAGCGATGGTGCGGGCACTTAAACTGCCGGACGCGGTCGTATTGGCATATGTCATGGCATCCGGCTTCATCGCCGACACAGCAAGTCTCCCGTTCATCGTCTCGAACTTGGTCAATATCGTCTCGGCTGACTTTTTTGGTATCGGGTTTGCCGAGTATGCGGCGCGGATGGTATTCGTCAACGTGTTCGCAGTCGCAGGTAGTCTGCTCGTCTTGTATCTCTATTTCAAAAAAGACATCCCGAAACAATATGACGCGTCTCAGTTGGCTGAACCGGCGTCGGTCATCAAAGACCATACGATGTTCCGCTTATCGTGGGTCGTACTCGCTTTGCTAGTCATCGGTTACTTCACGAGTGACTTACTCGGAATCCCGGTCTCACTTGTTGCCGGTGTCATCGCCTTGTTCTTCCTCGTGATGGCGAATCGATCATCTGCGGTAGAGACGACTCAAGTCGTAAAAGGTGCACCGTGGGCCATCGTCTTTTTCTCGCTCGGGATGTATATCGTCGTTTACGGTTTACAAAACGCGGGACTGACACAAGTACTCGCCAACTTCATTGATTGGTTTGCAGTGAATGCATTCAGTGCGACGTTCGGGATGGGCTTCTTGGCTGCCATCTTGTCATCGGTCATGAACAACATGCCGACCGTCATGATTGATGCGCTCGCCATCGACTTGACGCATACGACCGGTCAGATTCGGGAAGCGTTAATCTATGCGAACGTCATCGGGTCCGACCTTGGACCGAAGATCACCCCGATTGGATCACTTGCGACGCTTCTTTGGCTCCATGTGCTCCGTACGAAAGGCCTTAAGATCGGATGGGGTGAGTATTTCAAAGTCGGGATCATCTTGACGATTCCGACACTGGCCATCACGTTGCTCGGCCTCTATATCAGCTTATTACTTTATTAAGGAGTGGGTTATATGAAACTAGTCATCATTGGATCTGTTGCTGCCGGGACATCGGTCGCAGCGAAAGCGCGTCGGAATAACGAGGACGCCCAAATTACGATTTACGACCGTGATTATGATATCTCGTATTCAGGTTGTGGCATTCCGTACTACGTCGGTGGAGAAGTAGAATCACGTGACGATTTGACACCACGTGACGCGGCGTTCTTCAAGAAACGCTACAACATCGACGTCATGACGCGTCATAACGTGACGACGGTCGACAAGGACGCAAAGACGGTGACGGTTGAAAACTTGGAGACGGGTGACACGTTCACGGACTCGTATGACGTCCTCGTCCTCGCAACAGGGGCGACGAGCATCATTCCCCCGATTCCGGGTGTGAAATCGGATAACGTCTTCCCAATCCGAAACATTCAGCACGCTGAAGCGACACGGTCGTTCGTCGATTCGACGAGCCCGAAACATGCGACCATCATCGGTGCCGGCTTCATCGGTTTGGAGATGGCCGAACAGTTGAAGCTACGCGGTGTGGACGTGACAATCATCGAGCGCGTGCCGCAGGTGATGCCACCACTCGATAAAGACATGGCGTGCCGCGTCGAGGAACACCTCGAGAAGAACGGAATCGAACTCATGCTCGGGGAGACAGTGACGGAACTTGTCGGTGATGGACATGTAGAACGTGTCGTCACGGAGAGCGGCAAGACGATCGAAACTGACTTCGTCATCTTATCGGTCGGGGTCCGTCCGAACGTCGAACTTGCGATGAATATAGGAGTTGAACTAGGTGAGACGGGAGCGATTGCCGTCAATGAACGTATGGAAACGAACATCCCGGACGTGTATGCGGCCGGAGACGTCGCGGAGAGCTTCTCCATCGTGACGGGGAAACCAATCTGGCGCCCGCTCGGTTCGACAGCGAACAAGATGGGGCGGACCGCTGGGGACGTGATCACGGGCGGTCATCTCGAGCATCGCGGTATCCTCGGAACGGGTATCTTCAAAGTGTTCGGACTTGCGGTGGCGCAGACGGGACTTTCCGAGAAGGAAGCGCGCGAACACGGATATGACATCGAAGTGCTTCACAACACGAAACCGGATAAGCCTGCCTATATGGGTGGAAAAGACATGACAATCAAAGCGGTCGCAGACCGTTCGACACGTCAACTGCTCGGTATCCAAATCGTCGGATTCGAAGGAGTCGACAAACGAATCGACGTCTTCGTCACGGCCATCACATTGAAGGCGAAAGTGGATGACTTGTTCCACCTCGACCTCGCATACGCACCACCGTTCTCGACGACGAAAGATCCGGTCATGTATACAGGGATGGTCCTTTCGAACAGTATCGACAAGGCGGCACGACTCATCACACCAGCCGAGCTGCAGACACGAATCGATGCAGGGGAAGACATGCAAATCATCGACACGCGGAAAGCAGCGCAGTTCGAGAAGGCGTGTGTCGATTGTGCCGTCAACGTCCCACTCGGCAACTTGCGGGAAGCGGCGAAAGACATGGACAAAAACAAGCCGACCGTCGTCTATTGTAACGGCGGGGTGACGGGGAACGCGGCACAAAACGTGCTCCGTAACCTCGGATTCACCGACGTCTACAACTTGTCAGGCGGGAATAAGAACTATCAGTTGTTCAAAAAATACGGGAACTAAATAAGACGACGTCCATTGCGGGCGTCGTATTTTGATATGCTGAAACGTGAGGTGAGTCGTATGAATTATAAGATGCTACATGAAAAGTTTGAACGTCGGAAGCAGTGGCTCATTTTTGATAAGGAAGAAGTCGTCCGGCGTGTGATGGTGCGCTATAAGGCAAGAATCATCCCGAAGACGGACATCATGGACTTAGTGAACGACGATCAACTGTCGTATGAACATATCTTTTGTTGCTTAACGATTGATGACCCAAGAATACTCGAGAAAATCTTCACGGCGAAAGAGAGAAAAAATCATCAGTGGGAGATTGATGACAACGCAAGACGTGGGACGGTGTATAAGCATAAGGACGAAGAACACCGGCGATACAACCAGTTGATCATCGATGAACAGGAAGGACGTCGACTCGACATCGTCTTCGAGAGCAAGGATGGAAAGTATGTGACCGGCTTTTTGACGAGATACATGTCGGAGCAAGTCGGCTCTTATATTTTTGCTCATGTCGGAGGCGCCAAGTTCACAGGTCTCGTGCCACGTTCGCTTTTGCCAGCCGATTTGACAGATGAAGAAATCAAGATAAGCTATCGGTGGTATTTGGAGTCACTCGAGGAATGGAATAAGCTCTGACGGATTCCGCGATGATAATCGGCATCCGCTTTTTAGTTCATTGTTCTTAGACAATCTGTAAGAAGAATGATGCCAATTGACCCTTTTCTAAAATAACGTTGCTTCGCTAAAGGAAACCGTTTACAATTTTTGTGTAAGCGTTTTCTCAAAATAGTGCTACAAGGAGGGACCCTCATGGTCAAAAAGCAATGGAAACCCGTATGGGCAGTTGTGCTAACGTTTGCACTAATTCTGTCAATGTTTCCGATGCCGACGTCCGCTTTAGATAAAGGAAAGTCGACACTCGTCGTCGTCCATTATCAAGAGGCGCCGGATAACGAAAAGGATTGGAACTTATGGCTTTGGGCGAACGGCCCAGATTACTTCCCGAACAAAGGCTTCACATTTAATGGGGAAGATGCATTCGGAAAGGTGGCGGCTTACGAATTCCCGGTCGATTCACCTGAAAAAATTGGTCTCATCGTTCGAACGGACAACTGGGACAAAGATAAAGGGTCAGAGAATGACCGCTTCATCACGAGCGACATGATTCAAGATGGTGTCGCAGAAGTGTGGATCAAGTCAGGTGATCCGAAGATTTATACGTCGAACCCGGACGGGGAGACGGCTTCAACGGAAATCGATATGAAAGTTCACTATTTCCGTTACGACAATACATACACGGACTGGGGCCTATGGGCTTGGCCAGACGGTGGGGACGGTCAGAGCATCGCGTTTGACGAGACGGATGCATTCGGTGGCGTGGCAAACGTCAAGCTCGCCAACCCGGAGTCTAAAAAACTTATGGGCTTGATCACGAAAAAAGGAGAATGGACGGAGAAAGACGGGGAAGACCGCTTCGTTCTTGGTTCAGCGAAAGAAATTTGGCTCGTTGAAGGAGATTCGACGATTTACTATTCAGAGCCTGAAATCGATCGCTCACCGAAACTCGTTTCATTCTCGGCGGACACGTTCCGTCAAGCAACGCTCACGACGAACCGCGTCATTACGGATGCGTTCATCGATGAAGTGACGGTAGATGGTGCAACTGTCGCAGCCATCACAAAGGCTGGTGACAAGTCAGTCACAATCGAATTCAAAGAAGATATCGATTTAGCAAAAGTCATCAAAGCCTCACATCCTGAGTTTGGTGAACAGACGCTTCAAGCAGGAAAAGTACTCCGCTCGAAAGAGTTTGATGCGAAGTATGCCTATAATGGGAAACTCGGCATCACATACCAAAAATCAAAAACACAATTTGTTCTTTGGGCACCGACGGCTCAACAAGTCGAGCTCGAGCTGTGGAACATGCCGAAAGACCGACCAGCGAACGACAAAGACTTGAAAAAAGTCATCCAAATGAAACGTGGGGAACGTGGCACGTGGGTGGCTGAAGTACGCGGCGACCTCGACGGTGTCGGGTATACGTATCAAGTGACACATGCGACAGGGAAAGTCCGTGCGGTCGATCCGTATGCGACAGCTGTCGGTGTAAATGGTGACCAAGGGGTCATCGTCGACTTGAAAGAAACAGATCCGAAACGTTGGAACTCGATGAAGCCGAAGTTGAAAAACGCGACGGACGCCATCATCTATGAGACACACGTCCGCGACTTCTCAATTTTTGATGTCACATCGAACACATATGATTCAGGAATCCGCCATAAAGGCAAATACCTCGGTGTCGTTCAACCAGGAACTCGCTTGATTGAGAACGGGAAGAAGACAGCGACGAAGACGGGACTCGACCACGTCAAAGACCTTGGCGTGACACACGTTCAGTTCATCCCGGTCTATGACTACAACACGGCTTCTGTCGACGAAACGAACCCGACGGCGACATATAACTGGGGTTACGATCCGAAAAACTACAACGCACCAGAAGGATCGTATTCGACAAACCCATACGATGCCAAAGTGCGGATCAGTCAGATGAAAGAAATGATTCAAGGGCTACATGACAACAACTTACGTGCCGTCATGGACGTTGTCTACAACCACATGTTCGACGCGCAAGCATCTAACCTTCACAAAATCGTACCGGGTTACTACTACCGTTATACGGCAGGTGGCGACTTCGCAAACGGAACAGGTGTCGGGAACGATACAGCGTCTGAGCGTGCGATGATGCAAAAACTCATCGTCGATTCAGTCGTCTACTGGGCAAAAGAATATCATTGGGACGGCTTCCGCTTCGACTTGATGGGAATCCACGATGTCGATACGATGAACAAAGTTCGTGCAGAATTGAATAAAGTCGACAAATCGATTCTCGTCTTCGGTGAAGGCTGGGATCTCGGCACGCCACTTGACGCTGAACTCAAAGCGAACCAAAAGAACGCCTACGACATGCCTGGTGTTGCTCACTTCAATGACAACATTCGTGACGGATTGAAAGGTAGCGTCTTCTATGATGAGGACAATGGCTTCATCAATGGAAAAGAAGGCATGGAGAACCGCGTGAAGACAGGAATCGTCGGGGAAATCACGTATAACGACATGATCAAAGGGTTCACGAAAGAACCGACGCAAGCAATCACATATGTCGAAGCACACGATAACCATACGCTTTGGGACAAGTTGGAGTTGACGAATCCTGACGCTTCTGAAGAAGTGCGTACAGACATGCACCGCCTCGCTTCAAGCATTCTCTTGACGAGCCAAGGTACGACATTCCTTCACGCTGGTCAGGAGTTCATGCGTACGAAAGAAGGCGACCATAACTCGTACAAATCACCGGATTCAATCAATCAGCTCGACTGGAAGCGGGCAGCCGACCGTAAGGCGGACGTCCAATACATGAAAGGCTTGATTGAGATGCGGAAAGCAAATCCTGGTCTCCGCATGACGAAAGCGGCTGATGTGAAGCGCTTCTTGAAATTCTACAAGTCTGAGGCGAACGTCATCACGTACTTGATTGATGAAGACGCACCAGGACAAAAGAACGACTTGTACATCACACATAACGCAAACCCGAACGCTGTATCCGTGAAACTTCCAAAAGGAACGTGGAACGTGATTGTCGACGGGGACCGCGCTGGAACGAAGACAATCAAACGTACGACGGGCAGAGTCACAGTCCCTGCATACCATACGTTTGTCCTCGAGCGTAACTAATTCATTGACCCCACTTGTAAACAAGTGGGGTTTTCGTATGGGGAAATTGCAGACGCCAGATGAATGTTGTTTCGAAATTGGTCATTTCAACTTTTCATAAACGATTTTTAGGAAGAGTGATTGTGAGTCTAACCTGTCACGTGCGAGAACGGATAGTTGAAACGAAGGTCTCCTTTTCTCTAAGATGGAGAAGAGAGAACAAATGAGGAGACTTAAGATATGAATTTGTATGAACAAGCGAGCGAGTGGATGCGACAGTGGCAAGACGACCCTTCCGAACGTTTGCGAGAAATCGAACAAGAAATTGAACGCACGGGTACGTATTCGTTGACGACGGAAGAGTTGTGTGAAGGCGCAAAAGTGGCATGGCGGAACTCAAACCGTTGCATCGGACGATTGTTTTGGCAGACGCTTCATGTGATCGATGCCCGGGATTCGAAAACGTTTGATGACGTCTACGCGCGGCTTGTCGAACATCTTCATTTCGCCACAAACGGAGGGAAAATCCGCTCGACGATGACGGTCCTTCCGAACGAGTTCAAACTGTTGAACACGCAGCTGATTCGGTATGCCGGATATGAGACACCGGACGGAATCATCGGGGACCCGATGTCCGTGACGATGACGAAACGGGCCGAACAGCTTGGATGGGTCGGGGCCGGCACGCCGTTTGATATTTTACCGCTCGTGATTACGGACGGTCAGGACGTTCGTCTATATGACTTGCCGAGTAATGCCGTGCTCGAAGTAGAGATCGTTCACGAGGAGTTTGACTTGTTTGATGGTCGTCCGATCAAATGGCATGCCGTTCCGGCCATCGCCGACATGGAACTGGAAATCGGCGGTCTCCGTTTTACGTCAGTGCCGTTCAACGGGTGGTATATGGAGACAGAGATCGGTGCCCGTAACTTGGCAGACACGGACCGCTATGACTTGTTGCCGCTCGTCGGCCGCTCGCTCGGGCTCGACACGTCGAAAGAGCGTTCGCTCTGGCGGGACCGCGCGCTCATTGAATTGAATATCGCCGTCCTCCAGTCGTTCGAGCGAGCGGGTGTCACAATCGTTGATCATCATACCGCCGCCAAACAGTTCAAACGATTCGAAAAGAATGAACGGGAAGCGGGGCGTGAGGTCACAGGGCAGTGGAGCTGGCTCATCCCCCCTCTATCGCCTGCGACGACGCACGTCTTTCATGAACATTATGACAACATCATCAAAACGCCGAACTTGTTCGCACGAAGCGGATGTCCGTTCTCTGGGTTTCGTCAGCCGGTAAAAGAGGAAATAAAAGGCTAGAACCGAGAGAAAGGATGATTGCTGTGGCAGTCCCACTTTGGAAACGAGCCGTCGCCGGTCAAATCGACCAAGTTGTTTTTCAGACGCCGGCCAAATTGATTGAAAAGGCCATCCGTAAAAAGGTATGGCCCGACAAGGAAGTGAAGCGGTATTACTTGCCGACCGTTGTGACGATGGCCGGAGAGGTTTACTGTATGCTGTATCAAAACGGTCAGACACTCGGAGACCGAGTCGTCGGGATTAAAGTCGTGAGTGCGGACGGACGTCCGCTCTCCCTCGAGCAAGTCGTCAAACGGACACTTTATAAAGATGTCGTCTATCCGGCGACGCTTGGAATTCCATTGATCCGTGCACTCCAGCAGATGAAGTCGAACAAAGACCTTGAGTTGCCGCATGACGAGTTCGCCCATACGAAACTCATCTCGACCAAGTGAAAAAACAGAGCGGCCGCGTGTCGCTCTGTTTTTGTGTCTCATTCGGTCGGCTAGGAATCGGTATAGAAAATAAGGTATAATGAGGTTGGAGTGAACTACTCGCCACTTATTTGCTTCGCAAATTGAAGGGGGAGCTTCTTGGGAAGACCGTGCTCTTACCAGCTACGGTTGTTTACCAAGCTCGTTGGGTGGTTCCCACCCTGAAGGAATTCGTTTTAGTTTGCCAGCATCAACAGATTGATGCTCGCGTTGATGTCACGGTCATGGTGCGCGCCACAGGCACACGTCCATTCACGGACATCCATCGTCTTCTTCTCGCCTTTGACGCCGCAAGAAGAACAGATTTGTGTCGATGCGTACCAGGGGTCCGCCTTGATGAGCGTCCGTCCGTAGAAGTTTGATTTGTATTCGAGTTGCCGGACGAATTCGTACCAACTGACATCGCCAACCGATTTGGCTAAGCGTCGATTCTTCATTATGTTGCTCGATTTCAATGTCTCCACGACGATGACTTGGTTCTCGTCAACGATCCGTCTCGATAGTTTGTGAAGGAAGTCCTTGCGTTGGTTGGCAATCTTTTCGTGTTTCTTGGCGAGGATCAACCTGGCCTTCTCACGATTCTTGCTCCCGATCTTCTTTCGCGACAGCGCCCGTTGCGCCTTCTTGACCTTCGCTTCGGATTGTCGAAGGAAACGTGGGTTTTCGATTTTCTCCGATACCATCGCGTCGTTCGTCATGACGGCGAGGTGTTCCAGACCGAGATCGATCCCGACCTTGTTCTCGGCTGGGATCCATGGTTCATCGTCCTGTTCGACGAGGATGGAGACGAAGAACTTGCCTGTCCTTGTCATCGAGACCGTCGCCGACCGGATGACGCCCTCGAACGGGCGATGTTGGGTGAACCGCACGAAGCCGATTTTAGGAAGTCTCACCTTGCCGTCCTCGATGCGGATCGTGCCGTGCTGGTTGTTCGTCGTGTAGGAGGCGCGCGACCGTCGTCTCGATTTGAAGACCGGGAAGCCGCCCGTCCCGGCGAAGAACTTCGCGAACGCGGTGTCGAGGTTCAGCTTCGCGTTCGCGAGCGCGAGGCTGTCCGCCTCGGCGAGGAACGGGAAGAGGGGCTTGTAGGAGGCGGGTGTCGCCGGTTTCCGTCTCGTTCCGCTCCCCGTTTTCGCCTCCTCGCGGATGGCGATACGGTCCTCGAGCAGCTTGTTGTAGATGAACCGGGCGCAGCCGATCGTCTTGATGAGGAACTCGGCCTGTGCCGGCGTCGGGTGGAGCCTGTATGTGTAACCTTTCAGCATGTCCGTCCCTTCTCCCTCCAGAAGATCGTGATGTGTCTTCCTCATCCGTTACCCGCGGAGGGGGAGGGAGAATCTGACGGAATCACGAACTTTTGTTCGTCATATCTGTCACAGGAGGAGAAGACTATTGGACCGGGCGATTCATCTCCCGCCTACGCCGGGATACGCCCCGAGACGCTTAGAGGAGGGAGAATTCTCGCCTGATTTAGTAAAATGAACGACCATTGGAGGCTTTTTAGTTATGACAAAAATCGCATGGATTACCGACAGTATGGCCAACTTCTCACAAGAAGAGGCATCACGTCTCGGTGTAGATATCGTCCCGATTCAATTGATTGTGGATGGCAACGGCTATAAAGAAACCAATCTCTCGCTTGAAGACTTGCATCGGTATATGATTGACCAAAAGAAAGAAGCGAAGACGTCACAACCGATTTTCGGAGATTTCATCGGCCGCTACGAGCGCTTGAAAGAAGAAGGATATGACTGCGCCATCGCCGTCCACTGTTCGAACGGATTGAGCAGTACGGCGAAAAACTCAAAGGCAGCGGCAGAGGCGGCTGACTTCAAAGTGTATACGATCGACTCGCATGCCGCACTCGAAGCGCAACAAGAACTCGTTCGAATCGGGAAAGCTGCTGAACAAGAAGGCAAATCCGTCGAAGAGATTGTCGCCTTGCTCGAGGCATGGCGCGATAAGAAAAACTTCTTCATGATTATCGGAAACATGGAAACGATGCGCCGCGGCGGTCGCGTTTCTTCGGGTGAGCTGTTCCTTGCGAACATCTTGAACATCAAACCAATCATCACGCTCGATGAGACAGGGAAAGTCATCCCGTTCAAAAAAGCACGCTCGTTGAAGAAGGCTTATGCAGAGATGGTCGGCGAACTCGAACGTCGTCATGCGGAGAACGGTGTGAAGGATAACCGGGTGTTCGTCCAGACAGCACTCGCACCGAAGATGCAAGATGATTTTGTCGCGCTCATCGAGTCGAAGTTACCGGGTCTTGAAGTGGTACGGACACGCTTCTGTCCATCGATCGCCGTACATGCCGGGTTTGAGACGGTCGGCGTTTTGTGGCTCGACGCTTAATCAACAGGAGGAATGTAAGATGGAAGCAATGACAACCTTGACTGGATTGAATGAACGGATTACGAGCACGGAACAACTGCTCGTCTATGTCTCTCATCCGGGATGCAGTGTCTGTCATGCGCTGAAACCTCAAATCGAAGAGATGCTTCATCAATTCCCTGACATCGAGGCGGTCGCGGTGGATTCGGACGAAGTCCCGGAAGTTGCGGGATCCTTCTCCATTTTCACGGTACCGGTCGTCCTCTTTTTCATCAATGGGAAAGAGATGCTACGCCGGGCGCGATTCGTCCCAATTGGTGAATTGACACATCAACTCGAACGCATGCAAGAAATGAGACAAGCCTGAGATTAACCCATCATCCGAATTAGAGGATGGTGGGTTTTTTTCGTAGGTGAACGGGTAAAGACCCGCAAACACATAAGGGGTGATTCGATGCGAGGCAAGCAATACGTGGGAGAATCGATTGATGTGTACTACGACGTGTCGATCTGTGTACATGCGGCAGAATGTGTACGTGGGCTACCGGAAGTATTTGATACGAAACGAAAACCGTGGATTTTACCAGATGGTGCCGAGGCCCCAGATGTCGCGGCGGTGATTGAACGTTGTCCAAGCGGTGCCCTCCAATTCGTCCGAAAAGATGGAGGGGATGCGGAGACACCAGATGTACCGACATCCGTAAAATTGAACGATTGGCAACAAATCGAAGTGCGGGGTGATCTTCAAATCGATCAAGGCGATGAGGTCATTTCGACTTACCGGGCGACACTATGTGGATGCGGGCAATCTGGGAAACGTCCGATTTGTGACCATAGTGGTGCGTGTAAAGGATGAGAGGATGATGGGGGATGCACATTCCAGTGCATTCAGAATGGCACGATACGAAATTGACCTTACACTTGATTTCGCAGCTTCTCGGAAAAATTAAGCTCAAACTGGCACCACCAGAACCGCAATGGGGGCACGTCTCGTTGCCGCTCACGGTGCAAGGTTTCACGACAGGGTTGTTATTTGAAGGAGAGCGTGCGCTACAGATTGATGTGGACCTATTGACGTCTTGCCTCGTCGTCCATGTCGAGGAACAGACGGACGCCATTCCGATTGAAGCTGGAAAAACGATTAAGTCTTATCATGATGACTTGTTCGCGCGCCTTCGTGAACACGGGGTACACATCACCATCAATCCGAAACCACAAGAGATGGCCTTCAAAGGGTTACTCGATACGGATGAGACACCGCTCGCCTATGACGCGACGTATGCTCGGAAAGGATTGAGACTGTTTCAGCGGGCGGCGCACGAACAACTGACATATTTATCGAAGTTGCGATGTCGGAAAATCAAACCGGCCCTCTTTTGGGGAACGTTTGATGTCTCGTCACTCGTCATCTACCCGATTGAACATCCGTTTCCGGAAGATAAGATAATCGAACGTGTCGCCTTTGATGAACAGTTGATTGAATTTGGATTTTGGCTCGGAGACGACGTGACGGATCGTCCGAGTTATTTCGTGTTGCCGTATCCGTTTTTGTTCAGACCGTTACCGACGGATACGTTGAAACCGGAAGCGGCTTATTATGACGCGGAGAAGAGCGAATTTTTCTTGCCACTTGATGAAGCGACGAGTGATCATGTCCAAAACTTTTTGTCCACCTCGTTCGATATCTTGATGCGTGAGATGGACTGGACGACGCGTGATCATTTCTTCATCCCGCTAAAACTAGACGAGGAGAGTGCTGAGTGAATGGAGATCAAACAAAAAGAAAACACGTTTTTTGTTGGGGACGAGGCTGAGCCATCGGCAGAGCTGCACTATGTACCGACGGGCCCCGACAAACTCATTGTCGACCATACGTATGTGAGTGACGACCTGAGAGGACAAGGAATCGGGGAGAAGCTCGTCCTTACTGTCGTCGAATATGCACGGGCAGAAGGGAAGACGATCATCCCGCTCTGTCCGTTCACGAAAAATCAGTTCGACCGTCACGAGGAGTATCACGACGTGTTGGCGACATAAATAAAAATGGAGCGCCATCGGGCGCTCCATTTTCGAGTTATTCTGCTGCTTGCGGGACGAGGTAGATTAATCCGAACGGGTTATGCAATAAGTTGTCGATTGTCGTCCGCTCGTCTTCACCCATCTCGACCGTGAAAGCACGTCCGTCTTCGAATGCGAAATGGTCGCCATCACCGAACATCGCCCCGCCTGAGATGAGGTGGAAGTTGAACGAGTGAATCACGTGGATGGCATCTTCGATCTCGAGTGTCATCGGTACGGCCACGTCTGCATGTCCGAACGCTTTCATTCCCCAAGACATATAAGCATTCTCTTCTTCCGTGATTGCCGTCAATAGCGAGTAGTCAAGCGCAAGGTCTTCTTCTTTAGACTCTTGCCATTCGTCTTTCGAGAAGGAAACACCAGCCGACTCGACCATGACGCCGACCCCACCGGCATTCAAGACAGCGTTTGCGGCACGACGCGCAGCGGCGACGTCTGTCAAATCGTTGACGTCGACAATCAAGTACACGACATGCGTGTGACGGGCGATTCCTTTTGCGACTTTCGGTGTGAATCCACCAGAACTCGCGTGGATCATGGCCTCGGCAAGAGCCGGGTCACGTTCTACGACTTCTACGGTGAACGCTTTGCCCGTCTCATCTTCGAGCAGCAATAAGCCGGCCATCGTGTAGCCTTCACTATGTAAACTGATTTGTTCGTTCACGCCTTCCGCGGAAGACCAGTTCCCGGGAATGGCGAGCATTACTTGTGTACGATTCATGTCAATCATCCTTTTCTGCAAAAGTCAGGCCCCTCTTCTAGAGAGGCCTGGTCTATCTCTTATTATGCCCTATTTTGGCATAAATTATTCTTGATATGTCTTTAATACTTCCTGAAGTGGGATTTGATCAATCTTCCGTCGGCTGACGAACGTGCTCAAGAAGAAGAGGAGAACGACCGCACCGAGCGTATAGACGATATACATCCATTCGAATTCAAGCGGGAGGACAAGCCCGTAATCCTCTGCGAATACGACGATGATGACCCGAAGCGTCAACAAGGCGATCGGAATACTTAAGAGGGCCGAGACGAGCGCATAGATGAAGTAGCTGTTTAGAATCATCGAACGGACTTCCCGTTTTTGGTATCCCATAACCTTTAATAACGAAATGACGTAGTAGTTCTTCTCGACCGTCAGCGCCGTCAGGACGAATAGAATGCTGAAGGCGATGAGAGACGCACCACCAATCAAGACATTCATCATGAAGTTCATATATTGATTGATGGACTCGGATTGTTCAATCAACCCTTGACGGGACAGGATGGTCGGATAGTCTGAGTCGTTCGGGCGCTCCGTCGCATAAATGCCATTGAACAACTCGTCCGTCGCGCCGTCGGTAAGCAGTTCACTTAGCGTCGCCCGGGGCAAATAGGCGAAGTCTCCAGAGAATTCATCGGCAATCCCGACAATCGGATAGGTCAGCGTCTCCTCGTTCAGTTCGACATCGATGTCCTGACCAACTTCAAGTCCGAGTTTGAGGGCGAGTGACGAGGAGACAATCAGTCCGTCGGGTTCAAGTGTCAATGTGTCACCATCTTCGTTACGTAGCGGGAACAAGGTGTTGTCAATCTCTAAACCTTTCAACGTAATCAATTTCTCTTCAACAAATGCGAACGGATAAGTGAGGAACGGCTCTTGTCCGTCTTCGATTGGCGGTGAACCGTCCGTATAGGCTTCGTATTCATACACTGCTTCATTCAAACCACCCACGGTCATTCGATCGACAGCCCCGTTCATCATGAGGGCGAAGACGATGAGGATGGTCGAGAACAAGATGCCGAGGAAGAAAATGAGGAAGCTTCCCGTGCTCTTGACCGCATACAAGTATTTGAACTTCGTCTTGCCGCTCGCGCGTTTCAATAGTCGACTAACGAGCCGACTCAGGCGATTCAAGGAAACATTGTCCCGAGGCGATAAGAGGGCGAGGGCGCTTTCTCCCATGATCTTGTAGATGACCGCTCCTGCGACGAGTGCAAAGAAAAGCAGTGGCGCAAATACGGCCGTCAAAAAGACGAGCGGACTCTGGGCGATGGTGATGGACGGTAAGAGATAAAAATCGAGATACAGTTCTTTCAACGGGTCTGCGAAATAAAGACCAAGGAAATAGCCGATGATCAGCATGAAGAAAGCGAAGATTAAGATGAGGACGAGATAAGGTGCTGCGATTTGTAGACGACTGTATCCGATCGCTTTCAACAGTCCGATTTGACCGCGTTCCGCCTCAAGCATATTCGAGATCAGGATAGCGACGATGATAACGGCGATGGAAACGATAAAGAGGCTGAGTCCGAGCGCCATCGCTTTCCCAGATGAGATTTCACTATAAATCGCACCGCTTCGGATAATATTTTCCGTCTCCATGACAGACACGACAAACGGTAGGTCGAGATCGGTCATGACGGTCTGGTCCGTCACACCGGAGAGGCGGAACGATTCTTGTCCGACGGTCGATTCGAACGATTCATCTGTCATGAGTAAGAGCGTTTGGGAGCCGGGATCTAGATTGAAAAAGTTGTCGTCGAAAAGGGGGAGGGTATAGTCCGGAAAGAGAACGAACCCGCTGACGGTGAACGGTCTTCCTAAATCGATTGTGTCCCCGATTTCAATCCCGTTCTCTTCAGCATACTTTTTGTTCAGGGCGACCTCGTCGTTCGTGCTTGGTCTTGCTCCTGCCTCCACATAGGAGCGGTTAATTGTATCGGATTCTTTTAGCAAGAGACCGCGATGTTCCGCGTCACCGAGTGTGTACGTGATGGCTTTTAGGTCACGGAGTTCAATCGTCGCCTCTGGCATCTCTTGTTCGACCGCATCGATGCGTGATGCAATCAAACGATTGAACGTTTCCTCGTCTGCCTGCTTAATGTCAGCTAGTGTGAACATTCCGGATTCGGCGAGTGCGGCGACATCGGGGTCACGTAATTCTTCTTCCGTCACCCGGTTGAGCATCTCGATGGCGAAGTCTTCCTGGTTCGATTCTTCCAAGTATTCTTCGGTTGGAACTTCGATTCCGCTAATTCCATAGAACATCATCGTGTACGTGAGTGAACTCATGACGATGATGATGGCGATGGCGAGCAGTTGCATCCATTTCTTACTGAGCGTCTTCCACACGTTTTTGTACAGCATGTCGCCACCTCATTATCCCCAACGAATGTCACGTGCCGCGACGCGGGTGTCGTGATGGGTCACTTCGACGATTCGACCGGAGTTCATTTTGATGACATCGTCCGCCATGTCACTGATTCCGTTATTGTGCGTGATGACGACGATCGTTTTCTGATACGTCTCGTTCAGTCGCTCCAACAGCTCGAGCACCTTCTTCGAATTCTCCTCGTCGAGCGAGCCCGTCGGTTCGTCACAGAAGACGATTGCTGGATTTTTAGCGAGACTTCGGGCGACGGAGACCCGTTGCTGTTCGCCCCCGGATAGTTGATATGGATATTTGTCACGCGCTGCCGCGAGCCCGACTTGGTCGAGCAACTCATCGATGGGGAGCGGGTCTTTCGTCAAATCGGACCCGATTTGTACGTTCTCATAGACGGTCAAGTTTTGAAGGAGATTGTATTGTTGAAAAATGAATCCGAGGTGGTCGCGCCGAAACGCCGTCATCTGTTCGGGGGACAAGTCGGTGAGCACCGTATCTCCGAATGTGATTTTGCCGCTCGTCACGGTATCGAGTCCGCTGATGACGTTGAGTAGCGTACTTTTCCCGCTTCCGCTCGGTCCGAGGATGACGACGAACGCGCCGTCACGAATGCTTAGGTTAATCTCTTTCAACGCGGCCGTTTCCACGTCACCGGTCTTATAGATTTTATTGACGTTCTCGAGCTGAATCATCTGTCGTTCGCCTCCTTTGTTCGTTATGTATCATGTACCCTTTTCAAAGTCGGATTGGACAAGTTGCACATAGGATGTTTTGAAAAAATAGTGAAACCGCTTCACCTGTGATAAAATAATATAACCAGGTACTAAAAACTTTTTTAAGGGAGAACTTTTCATGAAGATTGCATACATCACGGACAGCACGATCGTCCTTCCAGATGCTTTAGTGAACCACCCAGACATTCATATCGTCCCGCTCTATGTCGTCAAAGGGGAGCAACCGTATAAAGACGGGATTGAAGTCGATGCCACGACCGTCTATGAATGGATTGATGCCGGGGAGCGCGTTTCAACGAGCCAGCCAGCCATCGGAGATTTTGTCACACTGTATGAGAAGTTGAAGGAAGAGTACGACATGGGGATTGCAATTCACCTGTCCTCTGACTTGAGTGGAACGTACTCGGCGTCTGTACAAGGTGCTGAGATTGCAGAATTTAAGTTACTCGCCATTGATTCACGAGCGGGGATCTATACGATGGGGCTCATGCTTGAAGAGTTGATTGAACGTGTCGAACGAGGCGATGCGCTCGAAGACGTGGAAGCCTACATGAAGGAACGTGTTGAAGACGTACGGATTGAGCTGACTCTGCAAAATTTGACGCAGATGCAAAAAGGCGGACGCATCTCAAAATCGAAGGCGTTAATCGGGAACATGCTTCAATTGAAACCGGTGCTCCGATTCGAGGACGGGTTGATTGTCCCGTATCAGACGGTCCGCACGTATAAGAAAGCACAGGCTCACTTATTTGAAGTGTTGCGTGCAGCGATTGAGTCTGGTGAGTGTAAAGACGTCTCGATTTTCCATGGAAACGTTCCTGAACTCGCACAAGAGTGGAAAGAGCGACTTGGTGATCAGATTCCGATTCGTGTCGACACACTTGCCCCGCTCCTCGGGGCGCATACGGGATCTGGGTCGATCGGAATCTCGTATTTGAAAGCGAAATAAGACGTGAAGGCGGTTCTCGTGAGAGAATCGCCTTTTGTATGTTTCAATTCTGTTTTTGCCTTCGTAAAAATAGAAAAGTGATTGTCAGCGAATAAATCAATAGGAACGTGATGAGAAACATGGAAAGGTCCATCGTAAGCCTCCTTTCTTTGACTGTTGCCGACTTTGTTGTCTATAAAACCTCTTATTGGAAATATTTTCAATATTTCATTGTCTCAACTTTCAAACAATTGCTGGAATGTTTTTGCATTACGGGTCATACTAGAAAAAATGAACGAGAAAAGGGGAGAAGACGATGCGATTTCGGAAGTATCTAGTTCGGAGCTGGCTCGCGTGGGCAATCGTCTTCACAGGTGTGACGTATTTGACTTTACACCACCTGGAATCGTTCGACTGGTCGTTGTTTTGGTTTATCTATACGCTAGGCGCTTTGTTCGTCATGAACCCGCTAAAGCGTAGACATCTCCATTTTACGTTCCATGAGATGTTCGTCTTTATCACGTTCTTCTTGTACGGTCTCGCCCCGGCACTCTTGATGGGGCAGTTGCTCTTATTCACATTTCAGGCGAGAACGTTCAATCGTAGGGTAGGGCGTCGGCGATTCTTACATTTCTATCCGCTCAATACAGTAATCGAATGTCTGCTCGTCCTGTTGCCGGGTCTGGCTTATATCGGGCTCGGTGGACGCATCGGGGAGCCTGTTCATTTGATGCAAGAGGGAGTAGCGATGTTGGCGTTCTTAGGGACACTTTTCCTCGTCCTGACGATGAGTTTCGTCTTGTCTTACTTCATGGTCGGGGAGCGGATCCCGTTCCCAATCATGTGGCGATTGATTCGATTTGATTGGCTCGTCGTGTCGCTCGAACTGTTGTTCACGATGATTGCCATCGAATCGTATCTCGTGTTCGGGTACGTCGGGCTCATCGTCACGTTCTTCATTTTATCCGTCCTGAAGATGTCGATGTCGAAAGCGACGGAGACGGAAGAGACGAAAACAAAAGTCGATCAGGTCGAGCGGTTGAAAGAACAGCTATACCGTGTCGATAGCGAACAACTGTTGATTGAAAAGTTTTGGAACGGACTGCGTGACGTCGTGGAAGTCGAACGCGGTTGGCTGCAGGTCAACCGAAACGGGGAGCGGACGTTTTATGACATGACGGGACGCATCATCCCGAGTGTGCCAGACGCCTATACAATCGAGCGTTATCAAGACGAGGATGAGCCATGTTTCGTCTATGATTCGTTACATGAATGGCATCCCGAGCTACAGCAACAGCAGCAAGAGTTGCATCATTCAGCGCTCGTCATCCAGCCCGTTTGGGGAGCGGAAACGGCAGTCAGCTGTATGGTATCGACGACAGCCAACGGCGCGTATGAGACGCCGATTGCCATCGAAGTGAACCGGCTCCTTAAAACGTTGTCGTGGTCGATCGAGCGAATCGATGAGCGGGACCGCCTGCAGCATGAGAGTTTGACGGACCCGTTGACGGGCCTACATAATCAGCGGGCGTTGCGTAGCTGGACGACAGAACGATTGAATGACGTGGCATCCTATCCGCTCTCGCTTTTCCTCGTCGACTTGGATCATTTCAAGTCAATCAACGATACGTATGGACATGCGTTCGGGGATGAAGTGTTGATTGAGGCCGGACAATTGTTCACGCGCAGCGTTCGGGCGACGGATTTGGTGACGCGGTATGGTGGGGAAGAATTTGTCTTCGTGTTCCCCCGAATGGATGAGGCGGCAGCCCAACTGGTCGGCGAAAAGATACGGGAAGCGCTGAGACGCCATGATTTTGGTACAGAAGGAACGCGCATCACGGTGACGGCGAGTATTGGAATCGAGACGATTCATGAATATGAAGACCTGGATACGGTACTCCGGCATGCGGACCGAGCCATGTATGTCGGGGCCAAGTTCAATGGTCGTGACCGGGTCGCCCACTATCAAGAACTATCCACAGAAGTCAGATGAAAGGAGGATCCACCATATGGCGGATCCTCCTTTTGTATGAAAAGATTATGAGTTCGTATTATAAAGTTCCGATTCCACCGCATGAACGGCGGCTGACCAAGAGCCATAGCGATGTAGGATCGCTTTTGTCGAAGGCTTGTTGTTGCGTTTCGCCCATTCTCGATATGCTTCGAATGAGAGGGAGAAGCCCATTTCCTGAATGGCTTCACGTAGCGCGTTGGATAATTCTGTTTTCGAATAGGTGACACTCGCCTCAAGTCCTGCCTCGGCACAGGCATCATGCCACGAACCGAACGTCTTGACGATATGATAATGGCTCGGTGCCTTCGGATGGAGCTTTCGCCATTGCTGATACTTCTTCAAGGTGATGATCGAGCCCATGTCTCGCGAATAAAGTGCAAGTGTCTCGATGATGTCCTCGCGTGTATACTTCGGCATTTTGTCTGGCAATTCGACAGTTGCTTCTCCATGCCATTCATAGCCTGCGATGGCAAGTGCCTCAGCCCATGACCCGAACTGTCTGATGATGGATTCAGGAGATGGCCAATTCTGTTCCATGGCAAAGCGACGGTAGACAGAGCGGCGTGGACGTTCCTTCAACAAGTCCCCGAGAAGGCGGATGCAATGGATCATCCTCTGTTGTTCGGTGGACAGGTGATGGGATTTAGTGGTTAGCGTTTGACTCAATGATGGTTCCTCCTTCCGTGGACTCAAATATGAACCGACAAAGATGAAAAAAATGCTCCTACAATCATACTATCGGATGGTTTTTCGGATTTATTAACGTGATTTTGAAAATTATTAAACAATTTCTAAGAATTGGATAGGTCTAAAGTCACAGAAAAACATTTCAAAAAATGGTAACAGTTCTATTACAAATTAAATCGAATTTCGTGATAAATGTAAACAAAAAGTTTTAATCAACCAAAAATGTCATATTTTTATAAAAAAGTACCCAACTGGAGAAATGGGGTCATCGCCTTCGCTCCAGATGAGTACCCTTCTATAATAAATTTAATTTTCAGACTAATCAATCGAATATTGAAATTACATCAAAAAATTTTTAACAGCTGGTCAACGAAAGTCCAATTCTGCTAAAATAGGCGCATTGAGTGAAAAACAGAAAAGAGGATTATCATTATGACAGTTTGGTTATTTTATACGTTGCTCGGATTGATCCAAGGATTTACGGAACCAATCCCGATTTCCTCGAGCGGACATCTTGTTATCTTCCAAGAATTATTTAACATCGACTTGCCGGGATTGTCATTTGAAGTTTTCGTAAATTTTGCATCGCTCCTCGCGGTCTTGACGGTCTATCGTAAAGATGTCGTCCGCCTCATCGTCAGTTTATGGACGTTTCTGTTCAAGAAAGACCGGACAGATGAGACGATGGTCGATGTGAAGTTTATCGGCTTGCTCCTCGTCGCAACGGTTCCAGCTGGTGTTCTCGGTGTCATTTTTGGTGATTGGATTGGAGAAGTACTCGGTGGCGTCGCGACGGTCGGATACACGCTCATCATCACGGGTCTTGCGCTTTGGTTCATTCGAAACATGCGCGGGAATAAAGGAGACGGCGGGATCACGTTACGTGATGCCGTATTGATTGGACTCGCCCAAGCGGTGGCGCTCATCCCAGGGATCAGTCGCTCTGGAGCAACCATCGTCATGGCAATGTTGCTCGGAATCAAGCAAGAATCAGCACTTCGCTTTTCGTTCTTCTTGTTCATTCCAATCAGTCTCGGGACGATGATTTTGGACGGTCCGGCGTTATTTACGAACCCAGAAACGCGTGACTTGTTCGGTCCGCTCATCTTGGCGTTTATCGCCTCTTACGTGTTGACTGCGATTTCGTTGAAGTGGTTCCAGCACATCATGGCAAAAGGCGAATTAAAGTATTTCTCATATTATTGCTGGATTGTCGGGCTTCTCGTCGTCCTCTTTCTCGCATAATCGAGGCGCTACTCTCACGGGTAGCGCTTTTTGTTTTGCGAAATAAAAACAATTGCGATACAGTAAATCTGTACAAACAAATATTCCTTCGGGGTCGGGTGAAATTCCCAACCGGCGGTGATGGGCCATGCCCTAAGTCCGTGACCCGGGCGCACGTGTGCGAACGGTGGATCTAGTGAGACTCTAGAGCCGACAGTATAGTCTGGATGGGAGAAGGAACAAAAAACAGGTCCGTATGACCTGTGCTTCGTCGTACGCTTTTCTGTAAAGAAAACGTTTATTTGGTTTGTCCAAAAATGACGAAACCCTCCCACCAAGACCCTAAGGACCGTTCCTTAGGGTCTTTTGTTTGTACGGAAAAAAGGAGGGAGAACGATGAAACAGTACATGCAACAAGCCATCCAATTGGCGAGATCTGCCGACGGACAGACGGGTGTGAACCCGCTTGTCGGCGCCGTTCTCGTCAAAGACGGTCGCGTCGTCGGGCTAGGTGCCCATCTCAAGGCGGGCGAGCCGCATGCCGAGGTTCACGCCATCAAGATGGCAGGTGCGGCAGCGTACGGGGCGACACTGTACGTCACGCTTGAGCCGTGCTCGCATCATGGAAAGACACCACCGTGTGCCGACTTGATTGTTGAATCCGGAGTCAAACGAGTCGTCATCGCCATGAAAGACCCGAACCCACTCGTTGCGGGAAAAGGGATCATGCGTCTGAAGTCGGCTGGCGTCGAGGTGGAAGTCGGGTTACTTGAAGAGGAGGCGCGGGCACTGAATCCAGCGTTCTTACGGGCGCTCGAGACGAAACGACCGTACGTCATCTTAAAGACGGCGACGAGTCTCGACGGAAAAGTTTCCTTGGATTCCGGTGAGAGTCAATGGGTGACGAGTTCGGAAGCCCGTCGTGACGTCCATGAACTGCGTGCCAAAACCGATGCGATTTTAACGGGAATTGGAACGGTGCTAGCGGATGATCCGGCACTGACCGTGCGATTGGCCCATGAGACACGTCAACCGAAGCGAGTCGTCCTCGACCGTGACCTTCGCTTGCCTCTTGCGAGCACGCTTGCCCGAACGGCTGAAGACATCCCGGTGCTCCTGTTCACCTCGTCAGACGACAGAGAAAAACGGGAACAGGCACGTGCCATGGGAATCGAGTTATTCGATTATACGTCGCTCGGAAACGTACTTGAGACACTTTACGCGAACGGGGTTGGACGCTTATTGATCGAGGCGGGACCGACACTTGTCACGTCCCTTCTTGACGGAGGGTACGTGGATGAATGGGTTGCCTATCAATCACCGCGCGTTTTTGGCGGGAAAAACGGTGTCTACCGTTCACAACAGGAAGGCTCGCTGGATGCGATTTCTCGTTTTAAGATTCAGCAGGTCGAGACGATTGGACCTGATCTGAAAATCGTCCTCCGAAAGGGGGCGCTCTGATGTTTACAGGAATCGTAGAAGAAATTGGTGCGGTCAAAGCGGTGAAACGAAACGGTCCGTCCTTGCGGCTCGTCCTATCGGGGGCAAAGGTGCTCGATGACGTAAAAATCGGCGACAGCATTTCGGTAAATGGGATTTGTTTGACGGTCACAACGTTTGATGCGTCAACATTCGCCGTTGATGTGATGCCAGAGACACTGAAAGCATCCAGTCTAGATGGTGTGAAGCCAGGAACGCGCGTCAATCTCGAACGAGCGATGCCGGCGAATGGACGATTCGGCGGGCATTTCGTGTCCGGACATGTTGACGGCGTCGGGCGCATCACCAAGAAGCGTCCACTCGCAAATGCCGTATATGTCGACATTCAATGCGATCCTTCGCTTCTCCCATACATCGTGCCGAAAGGCTCGATTTCGGTGGACGGAACGAGTCTGACCGTATTCGATGTATCCGAACGTGGGTTTACGTTGTCGTTGATTCCGCACACGTATAGTGAGACCGTTCTAGGGTCGAAGCACGTCGGTGACCTCGTCAATTTGGAATGTGACTTGTTGGCAAAATATATGGAAAAACTAGTCGGACAGTCGAAGATGACACTCGAATCTTTGGCATCACAAGGTTATGGAAAGGCGGGATGGTAATGTTTGATTCGATTGAACGGGCCATTGAGGAATTAAGACGCGGACGTCCCATCATCGTCATCGATGACGAGAATCGTGAGAATGAAGGTGACTTTGTCGTGCTCGGTGACAAGATGACATCCGAGACGATGAACTTTTTAATCACAGAAGGGAAAGGACTTGTCTGTGCGGCCGTCGCCGAAGAAGTAGCGGCACGCCTTGAGCTCGCACCAATGGTGACGAATAGCACGGATCCACATGGTACGGCGTTCACGGTCAGTGTCGATCATATCGATTCGACGACAGGTATCTCGGCGAGCGAGCGCTCCCACACCGTTCGTGAATTAGCAAATCCATCGTCACGTCCTTCTGACTTTCAACGACCGGGACATCTCTTCCCGCTCATCGCCAAAAAAGGAGGGGTCTCGGTGCGTCGTGGTCACACAGAAGCATCCGTCGATTTGGCACGCCTTGCTGGTAGTGAGCCGGTAGCCGTCATCTGCGAAATCATTCGAGAAGACGGGGAGATGGCCCGCGTCCCGGACTTGGTCGAAGTCGCAAAACGTCACGAATTGGCATTCATCACAATCGAAGCATTGGTCCAGTATATGGAGACGAGCCTTGTCACGCGTGAAGCGGACGTGTCACTCCCTTCATCGAAAGGGACGTTTCGAATGATTGGATACGAAAACCGATTCGACCGACAAGAGCATGTGGCACTTGTGACCGAGACGCTTACAGCCGTCCCGCTCGTTCGGATCCATTCCGAATGTTTGACGGGAGACGTCTTTGGGTCGTTCCGATGTGACTGTGGTCCGCAACTTGATGCCGCCATCGAGAGAATCGAACAGGAGTCGGGCATTGTTCTCTATATGCGTCAGGAAGGGCGAGGCATCGGACTCGTGAACAAACTGAAAGCCTATGCCTTACAAGAGGAAGGGTTGGATACGGTCGAGGCGAACGAGGCACTCGGATTCCATCCCGACATGCGTGACTATCGTGTCAGTGCGGCGATGCTCCGTGACCTCGGGGTGACCCGTGTACGACTCATGACGAACAACCCTGAAAAAGTCGATGCCTTAGAATCATGTGGCATCACCGTCGTCGAGCGTGTCCCGCTTCAGGTCGGTGCACACGAAGCGAATGAATCATATCGTATGACGAAACAACTCAAAATGAACCATATTGGAGGATAAATGAGATGACATATACATTTGAAGGTAATTTAGTAGGAGAAGGCTTAAAGATTGGAATCGTCGTCGGTCGATTCAACGACTTGATCACGATGCGTCTTCTAGACGGTGCGAAAGATGCATTGAAGCGTCATGGCGTGAAAGAAGAGGACGTGTCGCTCGCTTTCGTCCCGGGTGCGTTTGAGCTCCCACTCGTGGCGAAAAAAATGGCGATGAGTCAAAAATATGATGCGGTCATCACGCTAGGGGCCGTCATCCGTGGCGCGACACCACACTTTGATTACGTGTGTAACGAAGCGGCGAAAGGAATCGCGCAAGCGAGCTATCAATCGGAGGTCCCAGTCATCTTTGGCGTATTGACGACGGAGACGATCGAGCAGGCGATTGAACGGGCTGGTACGAAAGCAGGAAATAAAGGCTGGGAAGCAGCAACATCAGCCATTGAAATGGCGAATTTATTGAAGCAAGTGTGAGGAAGAACCGGGTGCATCGTCGCCCGGTTTTTCAATTGGGATAAGCAGGGTAAAAAGACTGAAAATTGGGTAAAATAAACTCATGGAACGATTGCATATATTCCAGACAAAAGGGAGGTTTGGCACATGGCAACTTCGCATGAATCATTGACGTTACAGTTACAACAACAAGAGCGACTCCATCACCTGCTTTCGTCACTCCTCAATCGCTTTTTAACAACAGAGATTGCGGATTTCAAAAAGCGGGTTGACCAGTCGCTAGCCGAACTTGGACATTATTTCGCGGTCGACCGCGTCTATGTCTTCGATTACGATTTCACGAATCAGGTTTGTCACAACACGTTCGAGTGGTGCGCCGAGGGCATCACCGCCGAGATGGACAATCTTCAAGACGTGCCGATCGACGTGCTGCCCGAATGGGTCAACACTCACGTGGCAGGCGAGACGATGTATATTCCGCGCGTGTCCGATCTGCCGGAGACAAATGCCGTTCGTGCAATACTTGAACCGCAATCGATTCAAAGTTTGTTGGCGGTACCGATGATGCAAGGCAAGACGTGCCAGGGGTTTGTCGGGTTTGATTCCGTCGTCTCGGAACGAACGTACACGGAATATGAACAACAGGCACTTCAAGACTTCAGTAACGCGCTTCTCGGGGCCGTTGAGCGACACCGGATTGAGGCGGGACGGGATGAGGCGCAGCGTGTCCTCGCCGAGCGCGAAAAGGAATTGATTGATTATCAAGAGGGGCTCGTCCGCACACTGTTACGCCTGTCTGCACTCCGTAACAATGAGACGGGCAACCATATCGAGCGGGTGCAGGACTTGTCGACGCTCTTTGCGACGATTTTATATGATCACCACCATCCGGATGTCACGCCGCTCTTCATCGAAGGGATTCGACTCGCGGCGCCGCTCCATGATATCGGGAAAATCTCAGTACCGGACTCGATCTTATTGAAGGCGAACAAGTTATCTGACCAGGAATGGCTCTTCATGAAAGATCATGTACGTGTCGGGGGCGAGGTGTTGAAGGATCTACAAACTCAATTCCCTCAAAACTACTTTATTCAAATGGCTTATCACATCGCGCTCTACCATCATGAGCGCTGGGACGGGACAGGATATAACCAAGGTTTGAAAGGGGAAGAAATTCCACTTGCAGCCAGAATCGTCACCATCATCGATGTCTATGACGCCCTTCGGACGGTCCGCCCGTATAAACCTGCCTTCTCGCATGAAGACTCGATTGTCGCGATGAAAGACATGAAGGGGGCGTTCGATCCGACGCTGTTTGATCTGTTCCTGCTCCATCAAGAAGAGATTGCCATCATGTTCGATCAGACTTTTAAAGCACACTAATAAAAGAGACGCTCCCCCGAGGGAACGTCTCCTTGTTGATTAGAATGTTTCAGATGTTGTTTTCGCTTGCATGTGGAGTTGGATGTAATCCGGTCCACCTGCTTTTGAATCCGTTCCTGACATGTTGAATCCACCGAACGGCTGGTAGCCGACGATTGCGCCTGTGCAACCACGGTTGAAGTAAAGGTTCCCAACGTGGAAGTTTTGGCGAGCGAACTCTTGGTTTGCGCGGTCACGCGTAAGCACTGCACCTGTCAAGCCGTATTCTGTGTTGTTCGCGATGTCGATCGCTTCTTTAAAGTCTTTCGCTTTTGTGAAGGCGACGACTGGTCCAAAGATCTCTTCTTGCATGAGACGTGCTTTCGGGTCGACGTCTGCGACAACCGTCGGCTCGATGAAGTAGCCTGTTGAGTCATCGGCGTTTCCACCTGCGACGATGCGTCCTTCTTCTTTTGCCACATCGAAGTACGATGTGATTTTTTTGAAGGCTGCTGCGTCGATGACAGGTCCCATGAAGTGTTCGTTCTTCTCTGTGTTTCCGACAGAGAGTTCGTTCGTGAGTTCGACGACGCGGTCAAGTACCGTATCATAAACGCTGTCGACGATGACGGCACGTGAACAAGCTGAACATTTCTGACCTGAGAATCCGAATGCCGATTTGACGATCGATTGTGCTGCGAGTTCGAGATCCGCTGACTCGTCGACGACGATTGTATCTTTTCCGCCCATCTCTGCGATGACGCGTTTGAGCCAGATTTGACCTTCGTTCAATTTAGAAGCACGTTCGTTGATGCGGAGTCCCACATCACGTGATCCTGTGAAGCTGATGAAACGAGTTTTTGGATGGTCGACGAGGTAGTCTCCAACTTCTGCACCAGGTCCTGGGATGAAGTTGAGGACACCTTTTGGAAGACCTGCTTCTTCCATCACTTCGACGAATTTTGCAGCAACGATTGGTGTCGTTGAAGCTGGCTTCAAGAGAATCGTGTTACCGGCTACGATTGCCGCAACAGCTGTACCGGCCATGATGGCGAACGGGAAGTTCCATGGGCTGATGACGATCCCGACCCCGAGTGGGATGTAGTCATAACGGTTGTATTCGCCTGGACGGCTCTCGACTTTCTTACCAGGTTTGAGTTCGAGCATTTGACGTGCATAGTATTCCATGAAGTCGATTGCTTCTGCTGTATCCGCATCTGCCTCATTCCATGGCTTACCTGCTTCTTTGACGAGATAAGCTGAGAACTCGTGCTTGCGCTTGCGGACGATGTTCGCTGCTTTGAACAAGACGTCTGCGCGGACGGCTGGGTCCACATGGCGCCAAGTGTCAAAAGCTGTGAGTGCTTCTTGCATCGCACGTTCTGCGAGCTCTTGGTTTGCTTTTGAGACGCGACCGATCACTTCTTCTTTGTTCGCTGGGTTGTAAGACGTGATTTTACCTTCCGTCGTAACCTTTTCCCCACCGATTACGAGCGGATAGTCTTTCCCGAGCTCACCGTTCACTTTCTCGATTGCCGCTTGAATCGCATCGGCATTCTCTTTTTGTGTAAAGTCTGTGAATGGTTCATGTTTGTATGGAATCATTCTCGTTCCCCCTTAAAGTGATGTTGAGCGTTAAAGCGCTTACGTCTGTATTGTATCGAAATTATCGTAGAAATCCTAGTGAAACAATTTTCCAGAAACACATGCCATTGGAGCGACGATTCGAGACATGGTAGGATGGGGGAGAACACGGCTTTAGAAAGGACGAACAACATGAAAAAATGGCTCATTCCGCTCCTCCTCGTCTTCACGCTCGGGGCATGTGGGAACGACGAAGAGACGGTTATAGAAGAAACGAAACGCGCATTGCCAGACGCTGTCACGGAAGTGTATGCGGACTATCAAACGGCGCTCGAATCGGGCGATGCCGAGGCGCTCGCAGCCATCGACTACGCGGGTCGATTGACTGACATTCCGGCGACCGGTGCCGTCACGCGTCAGCTCGCCCCGGGTGACATCTATGAGAGTTGGGTCAACGAGGACGAAGACGTGGCGTTTCTCGTTCATGAAATGGTCGACCAAGACGGCAATCCGCTCCCGAACCGGCTCAGTAAAGTCGCTGTGAAAGAAGGCGACGACTGGTCGCTCGTCATCACGCCGACTGCGTTACCAGAGGATGTTATCGCCGAAGTCGGAGAGCTCCTCATCGGGATACAGGCCAACGAATATGGGGTCAACGCAGAAGCGAACGCCCGTCTTGCAGAGGTTCCGGAAGATGAGGCAGGACCAATCTACGACCGAGTCAACGCCCAGACCGACTATACGGCACTCGAGGCGGACAATAACGTCTTTCTCTTGATGGCGGAGACGTTGACGGTCGAAGAGAACCAAGCCATCATGGCCGATTACTTTAAAGCGTATGAGACGTGGTACACCGAGAACGAAGAGACGCTTCGAAAAGCGGCCGCCACTGAAGATCCAATCGAGTATATCGAAGTTCTCGATCCATTAAAGACAAAACTAGAGGAAGCGATCGATGGCTTCGACGAACAACTCGTCGACCCGTCGTTCGGTTAAGGAGGAAAACAGATGCTCGCACCTACATTTTCATTACCAAACCAAAATGGAGAGATGGTCTCGCTAAAAGATTATTTAGGCAAGAAAGTCGTTTTGTATTTTTATCCTCGTGACTCGACACCGGGTTGCACGACGGAAGCGTGTGATTTCCGTGATGCGATGCCGAAGATGGAAGGCGCGGTCGTCATCGGGATTTCAGCGGACAGTCAGAAGAAGCACCAGAACTTTATCGCGAAGAATGAGTTGCCGTTCGACTTGCTCGTCGATGAGAATCATGAAGTGTCTGAATTGTACGGCGTTTGGCAACTGAAGAAAAATTACGGGAAAGAGTACTACGGCATCGTCCGTTCGACGTTCCTGATCAATGAAGACGGCTATATTCAAGAAGAGTGGCGTAACGTCAAAGTGAAGGGACACGTTGAAGAGGTCGTATCTGCCATTCGTTCGTAAAATGAGCAAAAGCGGTATTAGACTGTAGACTACATAGGTCTACAGTTTTTTTTGACCAAGTACAGGCACGGAGCTGCATCGCTTTTTCATCGAGAAATAGTCTCTTAATCAACGATTCGTATGGATTGTGAAATCGCTGCTTTTAGATTCTGAGATATATTACAATCATATTTCGAAATAAATTTTAAGAAGCTCTTAAGAACAAGGTTTCAGGGAAAATATTACAATTATATAACGTTTTGAAAACGCTTTCTTTAGGTGGCCTACCTTGACTCGATTGTGAATGTTCTGAAAAATATAGGGAGAGCGCTCAAATCAAGAACGTAGGAGGAGAGCAACACAGTGAATCAAATTGAAAGTTGGCTGTCGAGTTTATCAAATCTCGTATGGGGGCCACATCTATTAATCTTACTCGTCGGTACAGGAATCTTCCTGACCGTCCGTCTCGGCTTTATTCAAGTGACGAGGCTTGGTGTCGGCTTGAAAGAGGCATTTATTCCAAAGAATGAAAAACCAAAGAAGAAACAACGAGGGGACATCTCGCATTTCCAAGCATTGATGACGGCCTTGGCGGCCACGGTTGGTACCGGAAACATGGTCGGTGTCGCGACGGCGATCGTCCTCGGGGGACCAGGCGCAGTCGTTTGGATGTGGTTATCCGGTTTTGTCGGAATGGCGACGAAATATGCGGAGGCCATCCTAGCGGTCAAATATCGCGTTGTCGATGAACGAGGCGAAATTGCCGGTGGACCGATGTATTACTTAGAACACGGGCTAAAGAAAAAATGGCTCGGCATGTTGTTTGCCTTATTCGCATCGGTCGCAGCTTTTGGGATTGGGAACGGGGTACAGACGAACTCAATCAGTCTCGCTTTGAACAATTCGTTCAACGTCCCAATGGTTGTGACAGGAATCGTCATGATGGCGGTGACGGCGTTTGTCATTTTAGGTGGTGTCAAATCGATCGGAAAAGTCGTCGGGATCTTCGTCCCGTTCATGATTTTTGCATATGTCGGAAGCGGGCTCGTGATTCTCATCATGAACTTTGAATTGGTACCGGGTGCCTTATCGACGATGTTCTCGAGCACATTCAGTGCCGAAGCCATCGGTGGAGGTGCGTTAGGTGCTGCGATTCGCTACGGGGTCGCGCGCGGTGTGTTCTCTAACGAGGCAGGACTTGGATCTGCACCGATTGCGGCCGCGGCAGCGAAGACCGATTTCCCGGGACGACAAGCACTCGTCTCGATGACACAGGTGTTGATTGATACGCTTATCGTCTGCTCAATCACCGGACTTACAATCGTCATGGGTGGTCAATATACGGAAGGACTCGAAGGGATTGCTTTGACGCAAGCGTCATTCGCCTATTTCTTAGGACCGATTGGTGAAATCATCGTGACCGTCTCACTCGTCTTCTTCGCCTATTCGACCGTCCTTGGCTGGTGTTATTACGGGGAACGTTCCGCATACTATTTACTTGGGGAAAAAGTCATCGTCCCGTATCGTGTCCTCTATATTTTAGTCGCAGGACTCGGTGCGATGACGACGAACTTGAATTTGATTTGGTCCATCTCGGATGTGTTCAACGGTCTCATGGCGATTCCGAACTTGATTGGACTCTTGTTCCTGTCGGGTGTCGTCGTCGCCGAGACAAAACGATTCGAACTCGAACGAAAAAAAGAAGCGGCGCAGTCTGCTGCCTGATTAGAAAACCCGCCGAACAGCACGTGTCGGCGGGTTTTTGTCATACCTTGAATTGTCGAATCAATGAATCGAGTTCTTCCATCTTTTGTTGTGACTGTTCGGTCGCTCGGTTCAATTCAGCGAAGCGATCGACGGACATCGTCACTTTTTCAGCTATCTCTTGCGTCCCAAGAGCACCATTGTTGACGGTCGTCGCCACGTCTTGAATGACGCCGATCATATTCGACGTCAATAGCTCAAGCTCACCCGCGGCAGCGGCGAACTCGGTCGCGGTCGTCTCGAAACGTCCCGCGTCCTCGCTATATTGGCCGGCCGCCTCCTCGAGTTGGTCATAGTCTTTCAACACGTTCGTATCGAGGAAGTGAAGCATCTGACCTGAGCTCTCATTCAAATGATCGACCGAATGGAGGACGGTCGTCGAGATGGCTTGGATGCGTTCGACGGTCGCTCGGCTCGTCTCGGCAAGTTTTCGAATCTCATCAGCAACAACGGCAAATCCACGACCGGCCTCACCGGCACGCGCTGCCTCAATGGAAGCATTGAGGGAAAGCAGGTTCGTTTGGGCGGCGATGTCGAGAATATCGTTCGTGAGCGTTGCGATTTCACGGACAGCTTTGGCGTCTTGCATCGCTTTCTCTAAGTTCGTGCGTGTCGACTGCAGAACGCTGATGGCGTTCTCCTTCGCTTCCACCGCATGCGACTTCAGAGAGAGGGCGCGTTCATCAATCTGTTTGGCTTCGACTTTTCGCTCATCAGCCATCGTCACGATATGATGAATCGTCCGTTCCATATCCGACGCAGACGCGTTCATCTCTTGCGCGCTCGCGGCCGTCTGTTGCATGCCGGCGGTCAAGTCTTTGGTCGTCGCCGCAGTCGTCGTCATATACGTATCGAGTTCTTTCAATTCGTCATACATATGGGTTGATTGTTTCGTCACGCCTGTTGTCACATCGTTCACTTGCAAAATCAACTGACGTAAGTTGGCGATGAACTGATTGAAGTCACGGGCAAGTCCTGCGAACTCGTCACGACGTTTCACGGGAATCGACGTCGTCAAATCGCCTTCGCTCGTTGCGAGTTCGTGCATCTTCGTCTTGAACTCTTTGAGTGGTTCAAAAATCGAACGGAAGATGAAGAGCATCATGAGAATCGTCATGACAGCCGCGACCCCGAGAACGATGAGAAGTGTCAGCTGAACCTGTTCAAACATCTTAGCCGCAGCAGCTGTGTCCGTTTGAATTTCTTCACGGTTCAAGTTGACAAGAAGACCGAGAGCGTTCGAAAGGGTATCCGCGCTTGCGGTAGCCGTATCACGAATGTATTCTTCCGCAGCTCCTTCACCTTCTTCATTTGAAATACGGATAAGTTCGGTCATGACAGTCTGGAAGTCGTTCCAGTTCGCACTAGCTTCATCAAAAAGTTGTTGATCCTCTTCCATAATAATTGTCGCTTCATAGCCATCCATCCGCTGTTCTAAAATCGCGACGGATGCTTGAATGTCTCGCTCGATATTTTGTTTCGTCACCGCATCGTCGACTAGAGCGTGACGAATGAGGTGGCGTCGAATTTCGAGCAATTGTTTATCGACCTGATGGATTTGGTCCATCCCCGGTACCCAGGAGACGGTCATATCTTCTTGAGCCGCTTTTGAGGCGTTCAAGGCATACCAAGAGTAACCGCTTACACCGAGAAGTAAAACGAACATGATGCTGAAAGCGGTGATCAGTTTATTCCGGATCGACATATGATTCCTCCTTAACGAATCGTTTCTCTACATAAGCATAATCAGAATCGCACTCCGACCGTATAGCTGATTTTGAAAGCAGGTCAATATTCGGGAAGGATTCCCCTAGTTTGATAAAAATGAGACAATTTAGAACGAGATAGATTTCCTTTTTTGTCTTATGAAAAAGTGGTATGATAATGAACGATGTATTGAAAACTGTTGGAGGTGGGAATTTTGGCTCGTATTACAGAAGCTGAAGTTCGGCACGTCGCCGGACTTGCCCGACTTGCGATCACGGATGAAGAAGTGACGCACTTCACGGAGCAATTGACAAAAATTCTCGAGTTCGCCGAGCAACTCGATGAGCTGGATACAACGGGCGTCGAACCGACGACCCATGCCCTAGATTTGAAAAACGTACTACGCAAAGACGAGGTTCGTCCATCGCTTCCACGTGAGGAAGTCGAACGGATGGCACCTGACTGGGAGAACGGCCAAGTCCGTGTCCCTGCGGTCTTTGAGTAAGGAGGCCTTTCATGAGTTTATTTGACCACGGTGTAGCGAAGTTGCATACGCTATTAAAAGAAGGCGAAGTCACGGTCACGGACCTCGTCAAAGAGTCGTTCGACCGCATCGAAGCGACAGATGACAAAATTGGTGCGTTTTTGACGCTCAATGAAGATGCGTTCGAGCAAGCGAAACGCATGGATGAGCTCGCCAAAACATCAGATAACCCGCTCTTCGGGATGCCAATCGGTGTGAAAGATAACATCGTCACAAAAGGGATGCGCACGACATGTGCCTCGACGTTCCTCGAGAACTTCGTCCCGGCCCACGATGCGACAGTCGTCGAGCGTCTTCATGATGCTGGTGCCGTCACGATTGGGAAGTTGAACATGGACGAATTTGCGATGGGTTCATCGAACGAGAACTCGGCGTTCAAACCGGTCCGTAACCCATGGGACCCGACACGTGTACCAGGAGGTTCTTCAGGCGGTTCAGCGGCATCAGTCGCAGCTGGACAAGTCCTCTTTAGCCTTGGTTCGGATACGGGTGGTTCGATTCGTCAACCAGCCGCATATTGCGGTGTCGTCGGGATGAAACCGACATACGGTCTTGTCTCACGCTTCGGCCTCGTTGCCTTCGCGTCTTCACTTGACCAAATCGGTCCGCTCACGCGTACCGTTGAAGACAATGCTTACTTATTGAATACGATTGCAGGACACTGTGACATGGATTCGACGTCAGCCGAGGTCGAGGTGCCGGACTATACGGCAGCGCTCAACCAAGATTTGACGGGTATGAAGTTTGCCCTCCCGGAAGAGTTCATGGCAGAAGGCGTCGCGCCTGGTGTCCGCGAACAGATTGAAAAAGCGATTGAGACGCTCAAGTCTCTCGGTGCGACGATCGAGACGGTCTCGATTCCGTCCGTGAAGTACGCGCTCTCGGCTTACTACTTGCTCGCATCATCAGAAGCCTCTTCGAACTTGGCTCGTTTCGACGGCATCCGTTACGGACGTCGTGCCGAAGCGGACACACTCGACGAAGTGTTCACGTATTCGCGTGAACAAGGTTTCGGTGACGAGGTCAAACGCCGGATCATGCTTGGGACATATGCGCTCAGCTCTGGTTATTACGATGCGTTCTATAAGAAAGCACAACAAGTCCGTACCCTCATGAAGCAGGACTTCGCGAAAGTGTTCGAAGAGTATGATGCCATCGTTGGACCAACTGCACCGACGACAGCGTTCAAACTAGGCGAACAGCTCGACGATCCGCTCACGATGTATGCGAACGATATCATGACGATTCCGGTCAACTTGGTCGGTATCCCGGCGATCTCGGTCCCGGCAGGTCTTTCAGAAGGTCTTCCGGTCGGTCTTCAAATTATCGGGAACTACTTTGATGAATCAACACTTTACCGCGTGGCCCATGCTTTTGAACAAGCAAACGGCGGTTTCAAGATGCCACAGCTCTAAGGAGGACGTACGATGAACTTTGAAACGATCATCGGGATCGAGGTGCACGCCGAGCTGAGCACGAAGTCGAAGATTTGGTGTGGCTGCTCACGCACTTACGGTGCCGAAACGAATACACAGACGTGTCCGATTTGTCTCGGACACCCGGGCGTCTTGCCTAAATTGAACGAAGAAGCGGTCAACCTCGCCATCAAAGCGGCGATGGCACTCAACTGTGAGATTGCGACAGATACGAAATTTGACCGTAAAAACTACTTCTACCCAGACACGCCAAAAGCGTATCAAATCTCGCAGTTTGACAAGCCAATCGGTTCAAACGGCTACGTCGACGTCGAAGTCGATGGCGAGATGAAACGATTCCGTATCGAGCGCGTGCACTTGGAAGAAGATGCTGGGAAGATGAACCACACGGGCGAGAAGCATTCGGTCGTCGACTTCAACCGGACCGGCTCACCGCTCATCGAGATTGTCAGTGAAGCAGATATGCGTTCACCAAAAGATGCGGTCGCGTACCTCGAACGTTTGAAAGAGGTCCTTTCGTTCGCTGGCGTCTCGGACGTCAAGATGGAAGAAGGATCGCTTCGCTGTGACTGTAACATCTCGGTCCGTCCATTCGGGCAAGAGAAGTTCGGCACGAAGACAGAGCTCAAAAACTTGAACTCGTTCTCGAACGTCTTGAAGGCACTCGACTTTGAAGAGACGCGTCATCGCAAATTGCTTCTCTCAGGTGGCGTCATGCGTCAAGAGACGCTCCGCTACGACGAAGCAGCGAAAAAGACGATTCTCATGCGTGTCAAAGAAGGGGCAGCGGACTACCGCTACTTCCCAGAGCCGGACCTCGTTCGTCTCGAAATCGATGAGGCGTGGAAAGAGCGCATTCGCGCGACGATTCCAGAGATGCCGGCAGCACGTCGTGAACGCTACATGAGCCAATACGGTCTCTCGGCATACGACGCGAAAGCCCTCACGTCGACGCGTGAGTTCTCGGACTTCTTCGAAGCGACGACAGCGGCTGGAGCTGAACCGAAAGCAGCAGCGAACTGGCTCATGGGTGAAGTGCTCGGTCACTTGAACAAGTCGAATGAAACGGTCGAAACGATGAAGTTGACACCGGAATCACTCGCAGAACTCATCCGCTTGATTGCGGAAGGGACGATTTCATCGAAGATTGCGAAACGTGTCTTCACAGCGATGATGGAAGAGGGCGCAGAGCCGAAAGCGTATGTCGAAGCGAACGGTCTCGCCCAAATCTCGGACGAGAACTTGCTCCGCGGCTACATCCTCGAATTGTTCGAGGCACACCCGCAAATGATCGAAGACTTCAAGAACGGGAAAGACCGTGCGAAAGGCTTCATCATCGGGCAAATCATGAAACAGACGAAAGGGATGGCGAACCCGGCACTCCTCGATGGCTTGTTCCACGAAGAGATCGCAAAACGCTAAGCAGGCGGCGAGACACTTGTGTCTCGCTTTTCGCTCGAGTTGAGCACAGGGGAGAGAATCAATATGCAACGGAAACGTGCGCGGGTCATTTATAACCCGACATCTGGTAAAGAAGTGATCAAACGGGAACTCCCGTACATTTTGAACCGCCTCGAGGATGCGGGTTATGAGACGTCGACGTATGCGACGAAAGCGATTGGTGATGCCACGCTCGAAGCAAAACGGGCCTCAGCGGCCGAGTTCGATCTCATCATCGCCGCAGGTGGAGACGGGACATTGAATGAAGTCATCTCAGGGCTCGCACCGCTTGAGAATCGTCCGACGATCGGTCTCATTCCGGTCGGGACGACGAACGACTTTGCCCGGGCGATGCGGATTCCGCTGAGCGTCGTCGGCGCACTCGACGTCATTTGTGACGGGTTCGAGATGCCGGTCGACCTTGGGGAAATCGAAGGCGAGAAAGGTGATATCCACTATTTCATCAATATCGCTGGTGGTGGAATCATGACCGAGCTCTCGTATGAAGTGCCATCGAAGTTGAAGACGGCACTCGGACAGCTCGCGTATTACGTGAAGGGAATGGAGAAACTGCCACTCATCAAACCGACATATATCGAGCTCGAGCACGATGAAGGGACATTCCAAGGCGAAGTCATGGTCTTCCTCACATCGAACTCGAATTCAGTCGGTGGATTTGAAAAAATCTCACCGCACGCGTCGTTGAATGACGGGTTGTTCGACTTGTTCATCCTTCGGAAATGTAATTTGTTTGAATTCATCCATGTCGTCCGTCTTCTCCTCCGCGGGGAACATTTGTCGAGCCCACTCGTCGAACATGTGAAGACGAGCCGCGTCAAGATGAAGACGACCGAGCCGATGAGTCTGAACATCGACGGAGAATATGGAGGGGAGTGCACAGGTGAGATGCGGAACTTGTTCCGTCACTTGACGGTGCTCGCACCGAACGCCCGGATCCGCGAGATGGAAGATTTAAATGCACAATATGAACGCGAACAGATGATCAAGCAATTGTTCAATGTTTCGCTCGATAAAGCAGAGTGAAAAGATAGGAATGACGACATCAGTCATTCCTATTTGTAATGGAAGGAGCATTCGTATGCTACCAGTGAAAAAGAATGATCGTCTCGATGTCCACGTCCACGACCTAACCCATGAAGGAGCGGGTGTGGCGCGTGTCGATGGCTATACATTGTTCGTGCCGAACGCGTTGCCAGGAGAGACGGTCGAAATCGTCGTGACGAAGACGAACAAGCAGTACGGGTTCGCCCGATTGTTGAACGTGAAAGAAGCGAGTGCCGACCGCGTCGAGCCGCCGTGCCCGATTTTTTATCAATGTGGTGGCTGCCAGCTACAACACTTCAGCTATGAAGGACAACTTCGCCAGAAACGGGAACGCGTCGTCGATGCGCTGAAGCGACTCGGTCAGTTCGATGTACCGGTACATGACACGATTGGGATGCCAGAACCTTGGCGCTACCGCAACAAGGCACAAGTCCCGTTCAAACAAGAAGGAGACCGTCTCGTCTCGGGCTTCTATCGTCCTCGTTCGCATGACATCGTCGAGATGAGCGAATGTTTGATTCAAGATGAGCGCAATGACAAGGCGATCCAAGTCGTCCGTGATGTATTGGACGCACGAGGCGTGCCAGCGTATGACGAGAAGACAGGCCGCGGGGTCATTCGTCATGTCATGGCCCGTTACGGGTACCATTCAGGTGAACTCATGATCGTCCTCATCACGAAGACGACGAAACTAAAAGGCGTGAATGAGATTGTCGCGGACATCGTCGAGCGTCTCCCGGACGTGACGTCGATCATGCAAAACGTCAACCCTGACAAGACGAACGTTATCCTCGGGGCGACGAACAAGTTGCTCTACGGCCATGAGACGATTGAGGACAAAATCGCAGGACTCACGTTCACGATTTCCCCGCACTCGTTCTTCCAAGTGAACCCGGTCCAAACGGAGAAGCTGTACGGGAAAGCGTTAGAATACGCACAACTGTCAGGTACGGAGCAAGTCGTCGATGCGTATTGTGGCATCGGGACAATCAGCCTCTTCCTCGCCCGGAAAGCGGCACACGTTTACGGTGTCGAAGTCGTACCGGAAGCAATCGAGGATGCGAAACAAAATGCGCTCGTCAATGAGATCGATAACGTGACGTACGCATGTGGAGCGGCCGAAGATGTGCTCCCACAGTGGAAGAAAGACGGTGTGAACCCGGACGTGATCGTCGTCGACCCGCCACGAAAAGGATGTGCCGAGTCATTCCTCGAGACGATGGTCGAGATGGGACCGAAGCGAATCGTATACGTCTCATGTAACGTCGCGACACAAGCACGTGATATGCGTTATCTCGCCGACCGTGGCTATCGCTTGATGGAAGTGACACCGGTCGACATGTTCCCGCATACGGCGCATGTGGAGACGGTGGCATGGATGGAGAAAGTAGAATAAGATGAATGTATGATGCCTTCGATTGATTCAATCGAGGGATTTTTTTGCAAACAGCCGAAAGGGGAGTCGGAGATGAGGAAGATTATTGTTCTAGAACATTTGTCATTGGATGGTGTCATTCAAGCACCTGGTGGAAAAGAAGAGGACATGAGCGGGGATTTCATGCATGGAGGATGGACAGAGTCGTTTTCGAGTCAAGAGCTCGGCATTTGGATTCGAACGCAGATGCACAGTGAGTTTGATCTGTTACTTGGTCGAAAAACATATGATCAGTGGGCGAGTTACTGGCCAAAACATGATGACATTTGGCCGGAAGCCAACCGTGCAGTGAAGTATGTGGTTAGTAGGCATTCACATGATTCACAATGGGAATCAACGACGTTTCTGACAGACCCGGTCGAATCATTGAAACGACTCAAACAACAGGACGGACCGGATTTACACGTCTGGGGCAGCAGTGAACTCGTACACACGTTACTCGCGAACGACCTCATCGATGAATACCGATTGATCATGTATCCGATTATCATTGGTTCTGGAAAACGTCTTTTCCCAGATGGAAACATCTTGCCACTTCAACTTGATGTAGTCGAGCAACAGCTGATGCCGAACGGAGTCAGTATCGTCCGCTACGAACGTATTCAACAAGATGGAGAGGGGCTATGAGAATCGAGCAGCACCTCGAGATGACCATTTCAGAATCGATGGATACGGAACTGATTGAGCTATTACAGCATTCATTTCCTTCCATTTATCCGAATCGCCGCTACTTTAAGCAACTGCCGCATCTTCGGCTCATCGCGTATGAGGATCAACAAATCATCGGACAAGTCGGGTTAGATTTTCGTGTGATGAATATGGATGGAACTCCGATTCACGTGCTTGGCATCATCGATTTATGCGTACGGGAAGCAGTGCGGGGACGTGGGGTCGGACGGGCGTTAATGGAAAAAGTCATCGCGCTCGGGGAAGCGTACCCAATCGACTTTCTCCTGTTGTTCGCTGACCGACCAGATCTTTACGAACGCATTGGGTTTCACACGGTATCCAATACATGCACGTGGCTTCAAATCAATGACGAGAATCAAACGACACGAGGAATCGGGGAAGCACGATTTGAAGAATTGATGATTCGTCAGGTGGGAGACAAACGATGGACCGATGGAAAGCTTGATTTGCTCGGATACTTATACTAGGAGGGTCCAGATGAACCGTGAACAAGTGTCAGACACGTATGAGGCGTACGCACAAAAAATTGGTGACCGGAAACGAGTATATAAAACGATTGCGAGAACCTTCGACGTGAAGCGGGCGCTTTATCCTGGAAGTCACGTCGATATCGCACCATCCTTTGTTATCCCTCACGTCATCTATGTCGACAGTTTCAAAGGGACGATTCGTTTCTTCAAGCACCTCGAAACGGTACAGGAATTGATGGATAAACGAAAAGAATACGATGAGCCGTGTACGATTGAATTCTTTGGTCAGGATTATACGCAGCCGCTCGATATCGAACCGGTCGATTTGATCATCTCACAGTATGCTGGATTGGTTGGTCAGGCGACGAAGCACTATTTGAAGCCGGGCGGCATCTTGCTCTGCAATGATAGTCATGGAGACGCGACGCTGGCACGATTTGATGAGGGGTTCGAATTGATTGCGGTCATGGGAAGAGCGAATGAACTCGTTCAGGCGGGTCTCAACGAGTATTTCCAATTACCGAAAGGGAAAGTCGTCGATATCGCAGAAGTGAAGAAGACGATGAAAGGTCCTCGATATACGAAACAAGCGGAGAATTATGTGTTTCAGAAACAATTGTAAAAGGAGTGAATCCAAGATGGTCCACTCCTTTTACGAAAAGTAATCATTCACATGCCCAGCCGTCGTTGTCACGATCCATCTTAGATTGATAGGCTGGATGATCGGAAGACACGCCACCTGGATAGGTTCCGCGTAAATCTGTACAGTTTTGGAAATTCTCAGAGGGTTGTGACGTTTGAGTATTCGATTTGGTCGATTCCGAAGCTTGTGCTTGTTGTTCAAGTTCCTGTTTCACTTTTGCGATGGCCGCTGCCGACTTCTCTTGCTCTTCTTTTCGAACCGAAGCAACTTCCTCCTCTAATTGTTGCGCAGCTTCTTCTTTTACGCGTTTCAACTCACTTTCGAACTCTTCACGTAATTTTGTTTCGGCTTCTGCTAGTTTCTGATTCGTTGATTCTTTAGCGTCCGTTAGTTGTTGACGTAAGTCTTCGTTTTCAGACAAATAGGAATCCAATTGATTCTGTAATTTTTCTTTCTCAGAATTGGCGGAACTCAATTTCTCCTCTACGAGCGATAAATCTTGTTCGTACTCTTCAACTGGAATCGACTCTTCAAAACTACAAGATGCTAATAGAAGAACGGAAGAGAGGACTGAGAAAATGATGAAGAATCGAGAAGGAAATCGTGGCTGTTGACCGTAATTTTTCAGTAAAAAAGTGATTGCGATAAGCAAAATCATTAGAAATAGCCCTATCACCCAAATATTTTCCATACTATATCCTCCTTTCATCTACGATATCCAATACGACCCACTTATTTATATTTATTTTACCAGTTTTTCATTTTGTAAACGGAATGAATGAAGTATGTTTTCAATTGATTATTGTTTTTTCAATTCATTGCTGATTATGGGAGATGTATGAGAAAGGTAAGAAGTGAATTTTCACGAAGAAGATAGATACACAAAGGAGGGATTTGATGAAACAATATACGATTCGAAACCGTAACGTCCCGCTTTCCTTACATGATGCCGTCATCACAGAAGCGACTGTGACGGGTTCGACGATCCGTCTCGTGTTTGCGGATGGAATCCGAGATTTGTTCAAGAAGGAAGCGGTGTGGACAGGACGTGCCACCGTGACGATTCCGAACATCGATTGGGACTCTTCTTCACTTACACGATTTGGTGAAACGACCTATTCGATGTGTCGAATCGAGCAACTCGGTCAGTTCGTCAAAAGTGGGCGGTTCGAGATTGTCGATGAGTTGTATGGTTACCGTCAGCTGTTATTCCGTTGCATGTGGTTGACGGATACGACATGTGAGACGGTGGAGTTGAATCTCTCCTATGCAAGCGAGCTCGTCATCCAATGGGAAGACGAACCTGTGGAAGAAATGTATGAATCTGAATCACTTTGAAGAAAGCGTAAGTCCCACATGTTGAGCGACTGCTCTCGCGACGTCTTGTTTTGATTGATAATCCGTTACAATTTTTTCTGCGTGGATGTCAGATTCGAATGCGGATTGGCAGCGGTCGATTTGAGACTTCCCCCAAGAGTTGAACCACTCGAATCGTTTATTCAATCGTTTCACGAGTGTCCGTCGATTCGCTTCGAGAATGATATGTCGTACATCGACGCCTTCCCGTTGAAGCCGTCCGATGATTTCATCTACATACGTTGCGTCAACGAGTGTCATCGGAACGAGGATAACCCCATCAAAGGACGTTGCGATTTTCAAAAGCATTCGATAATTGAACTCTCGCCATTCTGAGTGATGTTGAAAATCAGGTTGCTGAAGGCTCTCCGGTAATTGATCCCGAATGAAAAATCCAGCCTGCTCCGGGTCATAGAGAAATGCGTTTGGTAGTTGTTTCTGAAGTATATTAGCACATGTGGTTTTGCCTGAACCGAAAGCGCCGTTGATCCATATAATCATTCCTACTCCTCATTTCATTGTCATTGTTCCTTTATTATATCGAACGGTGTGGTGAAACAGTTGATACAATCCGACAGACATAATAGAATAGATGAGTGATTTTGTTGGACTGTATGGATGAAAGGAACTGATTTTACGATGAAAGAAAACTTTTGGCGCGACCTTCCGCGTCCATTCTTTATACTTGCCCCGATGGAAGATGTGACCGATGTCGTCTTCCGCCACGTCGTCGCTCATGCGGGACGCCCGGACGTCTTCTTCACGGAATTTGCGAACTCGGATAGCTATTGCCATCCTGAAGGGAAAGGCAGCCTACGTGGCCGTTTGACATTCACGGAAGACGAGCAGCCGATGGTCGCCCACATCTGGGGAGACAATCCGGAATACTTCCGTCAGATGAGTATCGGGATGGCCGAGATGGGCTATAAAGGACTCGACATCAATATGGGGTGCCCAGTCCCAAACGTCGCAAAACGTGGAAAAGGGAGCGGGCTTATTCTTCGTCCGGAAGTCGCGGCTGAGCTCATTCAAGCGGCGAAAGCCGGCGGCATCCCGGTCAGTGTCAAGACGCGTCTCGGTTTCGCGAAGCTCGACGAGTGGCGCGACTGGTTGACGCATCTCTTGAAACAAGACATCGCCAACTTGTCGATTCACTTGCGCACGCGCAACGAGATGAGTAAAGTCGACGCGCACTGGGAGATGATCCCGGATATCGTGAAGTTGCGTGACGAGATTGCACCGGATACGCTCATCACCATCAACGGAGATATCCTCGACCGTCAAATGGGACTCGAGCTCGTTGAGAAGTACGGGGTCGATGGTGTCATGATTGGTCGCGGGATTTTCAAAAACCCGTTCGCATTCGAGAAAGAGCCGCGCGAGCACTCGATGGAAGAACATCTCGACTTGTTGCGTCTGCAACTGGACCTTCAAGACAAATTCCAAGAAGACGTGCCACGTTCGATTTCGAACTTGCATCGTTTCTTCAAGATTTATGTCAAAGGATTCCGCGGGGCGAGCGAACTCCGTCATAATCTAATGGAAACGAAATCGACGGACGAGGTACGGGCGTTGCTTGATGCCTTCGTCGAGAAATATCACGAAGAAGAGGCAGCGCTGGCTGCCGAATAAGCTTATTGGATACGAGGCGTACTCGTATCTTTTTTTTGCAGGAAAAGTTATTTATGGGACGAATGAGAACAGGAGAGTGAAAAAGGGAGGAAAGCGAATGCTACACGTTCAAGGACAACATTTAGTCAATGCGGCAGGAGACGTTGTTCGGTTGCGTGGTTTCACGTTGACGGCTTTATATTGGGAGCCGACACAAGTAGTTACGGAACTGTATCCAACGGACGAGCCATATCGTGTTATGCGAGAAGTAGGAGCAAATGTCGTGCGTCTCACGTTCCACGCTCGCCTGATTGAACGTGAACCGTTTTTAGAGGAAACAGCCGGCCTGGAATGGTTAGATCGACAACTTGATTTCGCTCAAGCGAACGGGTTGTACGTCATCCTTTGTCTAATTTTGCCGCCGGGAGCGGACTGGATGGACGATCGTCCAGAACCCGATTATTCACTTTGGAGCGATCTCTCGAAACAGGAACGATTTCGTTGGATTTGGCAGACGTTACTGACACGTTATAAAGGAACGACACGTGGTAAGGCGATAGCAGCGTTCGATTTATTCAATGCTCCCGCCACAATCGATGGGACTGGAGAAACATATCGTCAATTACTTCAGTCGACTGTGAACGAACTACATGCTCTCGATTCGAAACGTATTTTCATTGTCGCGCCATGTTATGGTACGGATGGTATGAAACACGACGGCCTGTTGAGAGACTGGATTTTGCTGGATAACCCGAATGTGATGTATGACCTTCACTTTTACGATCCTTTTTCGTATACGCATCAGTATGCGGAGTGGGTTGGTGTTCATGAAGAGGGTGGCGTTTATCCGGATCGTTCTCTTTTAGAGCCTACACTTGCAGGTTATATGCCACGCTGTCGGTCATATCTTGCTAAACAGCTCGAACCGCTTCTTCAATTACGAGTGATGCATGAGGTCCCGATTTTCATCAGCGAGTTCGGTTTGATTCATCATTGTTTTGAAGATGGGCGAGGTGGTTTGGCTTACGTGAATGATGTCATCACATTATTAAATGAAGCGGGCATTGGATTTACGTATTGGGACTTTCAGTCGACAGTCATGGGACTGTTTCGTTCAGATGCCCAATCATCGCTTATGCAATCGGATCAACAACGTGATCTTGCCCTTACATTATTTAAAACATGATCCTGTCTGCAATGGATGCAGACAGGATTTTATTGATTTTTTGACCAAAATAGGATAATTTTAATATATCGGATGACGATATAACGAAACACGATATAAAGGAGTAGGATACGTGACACAACAGTCGAATACAGGCGCACTAACCGAGGCGGTTTATTATATATTATTGTCCCTTCAAGTTCCGAGGCACGGGTACGGCATGATGCAGTTTGTCCAGGAGTTGAGTCATGGGCGAGTTCATCTCGCACCCGGTACGTTATATGGAGCTCTCAGTAGTTTGGTTGAAAGAGGTTGGATTCAAGCACTTGAAGGAACGGGACGGAAAAAAGAGTACGAAATCACCGATGCTGGTCGAGAAGCACTTCAGATTGAATTAAAACGATTGGAAGAATTGGTGCGGCACGGTCATGAGTGGACAAAGGAGTTGGACACATGAAGACGAAAACGGTCTATCGCATATTTGTTGATTATGAGAAGGAAGAGAAATGGCTCAATGAGATGGCTCAAACCGGATGGGCGCTCGAATCCTTTCGTTTGATGCGATATGTGTTCAAACAAGTCGAACCTGAGACGTACACGTATCGAATCGAATTGTTATCCAACTTACCTTCGCACCCCGAGTCGAAGGCGTATATGGCATTCCTGGATGAAGTGGGCATCGAAGTGGTCGACACGTCGTATCGGTGGATCTTCTTACGAAAACGAACGAGTGACGGGCCGTTCCAATTGTATTCGGATTTTGACTCGATGATTCAGCGAGAAAAACGAATCATCCAACTGTATGGCGCAGTGGGACTCGCCAACTTTGTTGTGGTGGTAGCGAATTTTTCCAATCCATATGCGCAGTGGACCATCTTATTGAACATAGGTGTCGTCGCGATGTTGGCCTATGCCGTCCAGCATCACACACGAAAAGTCAGGACACTAAAAGGTCTTAAAGCAATTGGAGAGATGAAGTCGTCAGATTGAGCGGATGGGTAAGGAGGAGCAAGATGGATTCACGAGAATGGAAGGACTGTATCATTTGTTTTGGATTGATTGCGGGGACAACACTCGGTGTAATCCTCTCGTTTTTCTTCGATATACAGCTGACATACGGCATCGCGAGCGGAGCGATGGTTGGCTATATCGGAGGACTTGCCGTATCGATTTGGAAGAAATAATGAATAAGATGAACATTCCTCGTCTCGATGACGAGGTTTTTTTAATATGTTGTGACGAATTATACTGGATTGGCATCTATATAAATGAGGAGAAAGAAAAAGGAGGGGAAGGGATGGATGACCAGGTCATTATCGATTGGTATTGGGAACGATCGGAGTATGCGATTGTCGCCACGAAAAAGAAATATGGGAACTATTGTCATCGCGTCTCGTATAACATTCTGCAAAATCACGAAGACACGGAAGAGTGTCTGAATGACTTATATATGAAAGCGTGGGAGTCAATCCCTCCGACGCGTCCGCTTCGACTCGGGGCGTATTTGACGAAGGTTGTACGGAATCTCGCACTGCAGCGTTATAAGAAGAATCATGCAAAAAAACGGGGAGGTGGAGAAGTGCCACTCGTCTATGAAGAATTGGAACACGTCCTCACGGTGTCGATGAAAGACAAAGACATCGTGGACTTATTGAACGCGTTTCTAGCAGAGCTCCCTCGACTGACAAGGGTGATTTTCATGCAGCGTTACTTTTATCTACAGTCGATTCAAGAAATTGCGAAAAACCATCAACTTGGGGAGAGTCATGTCAAAATGACGTTGAAGCGAACGCGTGAAGCATTACAGCGAGCGCTTGAAGCAGAAGGGATTCGCATATGAAAAATGAACAGTTGCTTCGACTACTCGGGGAAGTGGATGATCGCTATATAGAGGAATCCATGACGATAGAGCGAAGACCTTATCATCGACTCAAATGGGGGGCGGGACTGATACTCGCCACCGCTGCGGGATTCATGCTCTTCACATCGAACATTTGGAATGAACGTATTCCATTATCCACGGATTCAACGGCAAATTCGGTTCACATCGTCGATGAATCAGAAATACGGCAAGGTACTTCCCAGGAAAACTTGATGGATATGACAGAGGATGAACTTTTTTCGAGATGGGATCCGGTCGTAATCAGAGGGACAGTCGCGGACATCCGGCATATCGAGATTGATTTCAATGGAGAGACTGCATATCAATCCCTTATCACGATCCACGTATCGAATGTGTATCGGGGAGATGTGCAAGTCGGGCAAGATTTGGTCGTTCGTGCCGATGCGATCGGGGAAACCGGACAGGCAGAGCATACGAGCGTCATCTCGAACGTACAGCAAGGGATGGAGGGCATCTTTATGCCGATTCCATATGATGACGAATTCATCTGGGAACAAAACGGGGCCACGCTTCGACTGAAAGATATTGCGGATTACGGTTTTCCGGACGGGGAGCGTTATCTGTTTTTAGATACTCCGAATGGACTGTTGTTTGAACGGGATGCTTATCCGTCATTGCAAGATATGCATTCTTTAGATGGAATAGAACGTTGGATGATCTCACGATTTAAAGAGTCAGAATGATCTACATCTCATATTATTAGGAGGGCGAACGATATGGAACGAAAGATTATGGTAAAAGGTACGGGGAATGTCTCATCTCGACCAGATTTGATTGTGATTCACATGGACCTCGTCTCAAAAGCACCGCGTTATGAAGACACGATGACCGAGGCGACAACTGCGGTGTCACATCTTCAAATAGCCATCTCTCGCGCAGGTTTTGACAAAACGGACCTTAAAACGAGTGACTTTTCCATCGATACGGAATACGAGCGCTATCGTGATCGAGATGAAAATTACCGGTCGCGATTTGTCGGATATGTCTGTAAGCAGAAGACGAAGCTCGAATTTGCACTCGATACGTCAATACTATCGGACGTCATCGAACAAATCAGTCAATCCCGGGCAAATCCGACGCTCTCCATTCGTTTCACGATGAAAGACCCGAATGCAATCGAAGATCAGCTGTTAGTGAACGCTGCGGAAAATGCAAAGAAACGAGCGGAACTTCTCGCAAATGGAGCAGGCGCAACGTTAGGAGACTTGCTTCAGATTGACTACACGTGGGGAGAGATTCACGTATTCTCACCAACGAGCGTCCTCTATAGTCAGGACGTCGTCTATTCCGAATCACGGATGCCAGAAATCGAACCGGATGACATTGATGTGAGCGATACGGCGACGTTCGTCTGGAGTCTTAAATGAGGCGATTCATGATCCTGACTCTTTTCGCTATATCGATTGCGCTTCCTGTATCCGCACTTTCCTACGCATATATATTTGTCGTGTTCGACCGAAATGCATATGAAGTACTTGATACGACATTAGATGAAGATACGCTCGGTGACGTGATCGGTGAAGTAAAAACAACGGTCAACGATGAGACGGGACGTTACTACGGGAATGCTTCGAACGGATATCCGATCGGGACGGTGTATCGTGAAGTCGTCGGGGAGCCCGTTGAAGATGTCATTGCGGTCGAGGACGGATCGGAATGGAAACGGGCGGAATACCGATTTGAAGCACCCTATCACACGCGCGACTTTGTCACGTTCTTCGGCTATATCTTGCTCGTACTCGGCATTGTTATCGTGAGTTGGACGCTCTTTAAGCGAAGTTCACTGTACAAAAAAGAAGCATGAACGAACGTTGGAATGGGAAGGGGATAAAGAGACGTTCGGCAAAGGGGGATTCATCATGAACATTTTGATTATCTTTGATTCGTTGTATGGTCATACAGAAAAGATTGCCCATGCGATGCAGGAAGAACTTTCGAAAGAGCATGAGGCGCGCATGGAACATGTGTTGAACATCGGCCTTGGTGACTTGGCGCATGTCGACCTTGTCGTCATCGGTTCACCGACACATGGGGGTTATGAGACAGAGGACATTAAAGTGTTTCTAGACGGAATCTCGGACAATGCGCTTCGCGGGAAGCGGACGGCCGCATTTGATACGAGTGTCGTCAAAGAAAAACAGAATCCGATTCTCGGTAAAATCATCGACTGGTTCGGTCATGCGGTCAATCGCGTCGAAGGGGAAATGATTGAAAAAGGCGCGACGAACGTTCAAAAAGAATCGTTCTTGGTTGATGGGAAGACGGAGATGCTGAAGGAAGGCGAGCTCGAACGTGCGAAAGCATGGGCACGGGAGTTGGTCGGATAATATGTGAAACGCATTCTGGAATCAGGATGCGTTTTTTTAGTGGAAGCGGAAGAGAAGGCTGAAAAAGCGGGTAAATACTTAGTATTCAACTCTTTAGAAAGGGAGCTGGTTGTGATGAGAAAAATGGAACGTGATGTCTTCGTCGGATGGATGGTCGTCTTGCTCGTTATATTGGTGCACTTCCTCATCACCGTCTCTCTCGGAAACTCATACTTTGCCGAGTCCTCACTCAATCGCATGTTGTGGCTCTCGAGTTTCCCAGCATTTCTGATTGCTTTTGTCGCAGCCTTTTTCCAAAAAACGAATACGATTCTTCTAGCGGTTCGTCGCGGATTGTTGTGGACCGTCGAGTTGATTGTCGCGTTCACGGTCTTCGCCTGGGTGTTCCGTTCGTTTGAAGGATTGTATGCGAACGCGGGTCTCTATTGGTTATTCGGTGCCGTCTTGATTGGGCCGCTTTTCTACGTGATGGCATTCCGACGGCAACATACGAAACGGATCCGGACACCTTGACTCGAAACGTCTCCTCTTTCAGGAGGCGTTTTTAGATTGTCGTAGGATGGGAATGGAGTAAAGAGAAAAGAATTGGAGGAGAGTGCGATGAGCCAGTATTTTTCATCATCCTATGAAGAGTCGCGAGAGAAGTTCATCAACTTGTTGCCGGAGGTGAAACGATTTTATCCGAAAGCGGAGCTCTTGACGCATTCGATTGGGGACGAAAGCATTGACATTATTCTAGGTGAACCGAAACGAGAGCGGAGAGCGATGCTTCTCATGACCATTGGGGAACATGGGATCGAAGGCTATGCGGGTGCCGCGGTGACACAGCAATTCGTACAGATACAACTCGGCCAAGTACGACATGAAACGACAGGCATCTGTCTCATACACGCTGTCAATCCGTGGGGGATGAAACACTTCCGTCGGGTCAATGAGCACAACGTCGACTTGAACCGAAACTACGTCATTGATCGTGAGTCTGTTCCATATAACGTGAATCGTGAATACGAACTCATGCGCCATTTGTTCGTCCCAGACGGTGTGATTGACGACTATCATGAGGCGCGTGAACAGATTTATTCATTCCTTGGTTCCGGAATTAAGCTCGATGGCTTCAAAGCGATGAGTGAGGCGAAAGGAATGGGGCAATATCAATTCCCGAAAGGGGTGTATTACGGGGGAGATGAAGACGAACCGTCCGCCATCTTCTTGAAAGGAATTCAACACGATTTACTGGAGCGCTACGAGAAAGTGGTCCATCTCGATTGGCATACGGCGCTCGGTCCGACGAACGAAGTGACGATGGTCATCAGCAAGCGGGACGGACGATCAGAAGATGAGTTAAAACAGGCGTACGGTCTCGATAACGTCAAGGTATATGACCCGGATGAGGTGCTCGGGGACTCGACGAACCATTTTTATTATGTCCGTGACACAGAATATCCGGACAAGGGACTTGTCTCCGCCTTATTTGAATTCGGGACGTTCGGAACATCGACGAAAGCCTCGATTCGAGAATTTTTGACAATTATTTTAGAGAATCGTCTCTACTTCGAAGGAACGAAAGATCCCGAAGCGCGTAACGGGATTCAGAATGAGTTCATGGCGATGTTTTATCCGGAAGATCTATCCTGGCGAGAGGCGGTTTTACGAGAAGGGGCGAAAGCCATCGAAGGATATGTAAAAGGAGAATCGCTCTGGCGTGACACATGAGAGGGTTTTTAAGGCTTGAAAACGGGAACAAGTAGGTTGTGAGTATTTACAATCAATTAAAAATGTGGAGGTTGGATGATGGGATATATTACAGCACATGACGGAACAAACTTATATGTGGAGGATGTCGGTTCTGGGGAGCCGATTGTCTTCTTACACGGTTGGCCGGCGAACAACAACATGTTCGAGTATCAGAAGAATGCACTCGTTGAGGCAGGCTACCGCTATATCGGGATCGACTTTAGAGGGTATGGCAAATCCGATGCGCCAGCGACAGGGTATGACTATGAGACAATGGCATCCGACGTGCATATGGTCGTCTACGGCCTTGGTTTGAAAAACTTCACACTCGTTGGATTCTCGATGGGTGGGGCAATTGCAGTGCGATATGCAGCAGACTATAAAGAAGACGGTCTGAAAAAGTTAGTGTTAGCGGGAGCAGCGGCACCAATTTTCACACAACGTCCAGACTATCCATACGGGATGACGACGGACGAGGTCGATGCGTTGATCGAAGATACGCGAGCCGACCGGCCGAAGATGCTCGAAGGATTCGGGGAAATCTTCTTTGAAAAAGAACATTCGAAACCGATGCAGAATTGGTTCCATCATCTTGCGCTCGTGGCTTCGAGTCACGGAACGATTGCCTCGGCAAAAGCGCTCCGAGACGAAGACCTTCGTGACGCTCTTCCAAAGGTTGACGTTGAGACGTTAATCATTCACGGAGTGCACGATAAAATCTGCCCATTCGAGTTCGCAGAACAGATGGAACAAGGCATTCCGAACGCCCGCATTGAACGATTTGAAGAGAGTGGGCATGGGACAGTTCTCGATGAGCGTGAGAAATTTAACGATACACTTTTACAGTTTGTAAAATAATTTATGACCTCCTGATGGGGGTCTTTTTGTTTGTGTAGATGGATAAGAACCAACTAAAACGGGTATAAATCAATTGGAGTTCCCTTCCAATTCTTTTGAATCACCGAAACATCGCTGTGACAAGAGTCACGATGTTTTTTTGTGTCGTTTTGGAGAAAGGGGGATGAATAAAGCTAGGCACATGGATTTAGTTCAACCTGTCCTACCATTCATGGTACAATAACGGGGTGGATTAACAGATTGAGGAGAGATTTAAATGAACATCGCTTTCTTTTTATATCCGAAAGAAGACGTCAAATATTTGGACCCCGAATCAACGGTACGACAAGCACTTGAAAAGATGAAGCATCATCGATTCACGTCTGTCCCACTCGTTTCGGAAAACGGATTTTACGCCGGGACGATGACAGAGGGGGATTTACTCTGGGCACTCGCAGAACAGCTTCGCGGGGAAGAAGACTATGAAAAAGTGCTCCGGACACGTCTAAAAGATATCAAGCAACGCGTTCGCTATAAGCCGGTATCCATTACGGCCCAAATCGAAGAACTCGTCGATGCGATCACGGATCAAAACTTCGTGCCGGTCGTCGATGACGGCAAATACTTCATCGGCATCATCCGACGCCGTGACATCATCGAGTATTATTCGTCAAAGTTGAAACAACTGGAGAATGAAGTCCGATAACAAACAAGCCAGAACCGAATCCCGGTTCTGGCTTGTTTTACGTTTCTTTCTGTTTTGTTTTCAAGAACGGAAGTGGAGCAATCATGGCGATGAAATAAAGCAAGGCGATCACGAGTAAAAGTATGATTGCCGGTAAATAGGGTGCGATGAGTGGGATGACGAGTAGGACCGCAAGAACCACGAGTCGCTTCCACGACACTTTGAAGAACAGGCGATTGAAGTAAATGACACCATATCCAAACAAGACGATGGCGACATACAACGTGATCCGATGTGCTAAATCGAGTGTCTGCATCGGATCGTGCACGATGGTGATTTTGACGACGGCGAGTAAGATGATGCCGAGGAACATTGAAAGATGCGACCAATAGAACCCGGCTTTGGCTGTCTGATCTCGTTTATCCGTATGCATGTCTTGAAAACGATTTTCTCTTGCTTCATCGTCCTTCACGTAGGAGTACCAAAGCAGAACGGTCAGCATAAGGGCAAGAATCATTGTCAGAACGACATCCGAGGTTAAATCCTCATCAATCGCAGCTCGACCGGTCGATGCAATCGTTTCGCCAAGGGCGATGACGAGAATCAAGTAATGACGCTCAAGGAAGTGCCAGGACGACACTTCGAACTGCCCTCTGTTTTTCTGTACAAGAGGACCTAATACCGCGACAATCGCGACAATTCCCCATACAATCAGGCGTACGTTCCCCTCAAACAGCGAAGCGACGAGGATGATGATGCTAAAGGAGACGTTGTACGGTACGATGGCAAGCATCGCTTTTTTCGTATCATCATTACTGTGCAACAAGAATAGCGTCGAATGCACGGCGACAATCACTAAAAAGCCAAGCCCGAAAATGAAGCCATCTTGAACATATGCTTTTGGGATGGCGACGGAAATGAGCATAAAGCCAATCATCCCGAGCGTCATGAAGATTTGATGGTTCCTTCTTGTCAGTTTGGTCGTGTTCGTCAACCAAATATACCCTTCGAAGATGTACCAAATGAGAGCCATGAGGACGAGAACTTCTAAAAACGTATGAACACTCAAATGATGTTCGAGTTTCAATGTGAGTTGGATGAACGTAAATACAAATACCAAGTCAAAAAACAGTTCAATCTTTTCTACCTTTTCATGATGAGAAGGCATGAGAGGACTCCTTTTCATAGATTCCTTTTTATTTACCCGTCCGATTCACAAAAAACCCTTCATTTTATAAATGAAGGGCAAACCTCAATCAAGGGGTGGGAAATGCGGCAACACATATTCTCCTAATTCATCGATCACTTCTTCAGCCGGACGTTCTCCGTCGAAGAGGGCGAAGAAGAGGTGATTCACGCCGATGGCACGATACGCTTCGAGCAATTTGATTAAGTGGTTGCGACCGAGGCGGAAACCGAGGCGAATTGGCGTCGGTGGCTCATCTGGGTCATGCGTCAAGTCAAGATGCATCGGCATCGAGAAGGGACGGAAAGCACGACCGTGCGCTTCACCGCTTTCACGCCAAGCGTCGAGCACTTGCTGCTGCGCGAAAGGTGCCTGTGGGTAGTACATCCATCCGTCCCCGTTCGCCCCGAGCCAGTCCATATCTTGTTGTGCGAAGCCTGTGATCATCGTCGGAATTCGTTTCTTCGGACGTGGTACGAGCGTTGCCTGTTCAACTTCCCCGTAAGGTGAGTCAATCGTTGGGTAATTGTAATAGAGCGCCTGCTCCATGACACGAAGCGATTCTTTGAACTGGTCCCCACGTGTCGGGTGATCGACGCCGAGTCCTTTGAAGTCGGCACGACGGTCGCCTGACGAGATCCCAAGAATCAATCGTTCTGGGAATAACGCCTCAATCGTCGCGACTTCCTTCGCTGAACGAAGGGGATGGCGGAGCGGTAAGACGAGCGCGGACGTACCGAGTGCGATGTTTTTCGTTTGACCGAGTAAGTGTGTCCCATAAATCAGCATGTCATAAATCTGACCGACGGCAGGGTCTAAGAAGTTCGGGTCTTTGAGTAAGACATCCCGTAACCAGAGCGCCGTGAAGCCGTAGTCGTCTGCTTTTTGAGCGAGTTCGACTTGACGTTCGAGTGTCGGTGTACGCATTTTAAAATTTTCTAAAGGGATGTGGAGGCCGAGCGTAAGCTCGCCCTCCCGATACATCCGGTTGTAGCTTTTATGATTGTTGAACATAAGCTCCTCCTTAGTTTGCTTCCAAACGACGAGAGATGGCTGTCAAGATGACGGCGATGATGACCATGATCCCACCGACCCACGGTGTGTGGACGAGTCCGATTGAATCGGCGACGAGTCCGCCGATTGTCGCACCGAGGGCGATCCCGATGTTGAAGGCCGCGATGTTGAGTGCGGATGCGACATCGACAGCAGCCGGTACATATTTTTCAGCCAATTGCACGATATACAGTTGAAGTCCAGGCACGTTCATGAAGGCAAGGAGACCCATCAAGACGATGGCAATGAGACCTGCCACTTTGAACGGAATCATGAACGACATGAGAATCATGACGGCAGCGTGAACGATGAACATATAGAACAATGCTTTCGCCGGGTTTTCGTTGGCGAGTTTTCCACCGACCGAGTTCCCGATAGCGACCGCGATTCCGTAAACGAGTAAGACGACACTAATCAAGCTCGGGCTAATTTTTGTCACGTCTTGCATGATTGGTGTCAAGTACGTGAAGGCGACGAACGTTCCGCCATAACCGAGTGCTGTGATCAAGAATCCGAGCATGAGACGACCGTTCGTGAGCAGTTTCTTCATATCTGAGAACTTCGCCGGTGGCGACTGTTTCAAGTCTTTCGGAATCAAGAAGAAGCTGGCGATGATTGAAACGACACCGAGTGCTGCGACAGCAAAGAATGTGGCACGCCATCCGAAGGCTTGACCGATGAAGGTACCGAGTGGGACACCTGTGACAGTCGCGACAGTTAAACCTGTGAACATGAGTGCAATGGCACTCGCTTTTTTATGCGGTGGTACGAGTTGTACGGCGATGGTTGCTCCGATTGAGAAGAAGACACCATGCGAGAACGCGGTGATAAATCGGGCGACGATCAAGAGTTCAAAGCTAGTCGACATGGCAGAGACCAAGTTTCCGCCGATAAAGACGATCATCAGTGCCATGAGTAACGTCTTGCGGTTCATTCGGTTCGTCAGTGCCGTTAAAATCGGTGCACCGACGGCGACGCCAATGGCATATCCCGAAATAATGAGACCCGCGAGTGTGATCCCAATGTTTAAGTCACTTGCGATGGATGCGAGTAATCCGACAGGGACGAACTCGGTCGTCCCGATGCCGAAAGCGCTAATGGCAAGGGCGAGTAACGCCAATCCTCCATTTTTAGGTGCCTGTTCTTCAACAGGTTGTGAAATAGGTTGATTCATGAGTAGTTCCTCCTAGTTGATGAAAAATGGTGTGGAAGACGAGGGCCCTTCGTCTCCCGATAGCAAAGACATCTCACTTTCCTCTATTTGTTCAGTACGGTCGAAAAAGTACCTTACCGTCTCAAGAGGGTTCTACGAGCGAAATGAACTTGTATTGATTTGCTATAGTTGCTATCATAAGGGCATGAAAACCGTTTGAGAAGTACGTACTTTAAAGTGCGATAGGCACCAAAAAGTGCCTATGGGAGAAATGGAGGAAATGATATGCCATATAATATTCCGGTCGAAGCGACACTTGACGTCATCGGCGGTAAATGGAAAGTCGTCATCATGTGTCACTTGATCAAAGGAGAGCGTCGGACGAGTGAGCTGCGTAAACTCATGCCGAACATCACCCAGAAGATGCTCACCCAACAATTGCGTGAGCTTGAAGCGGACGGGGTCGTCGTGCGTACGGTGTACGAACAAGTTCCACCGAAAGTCATCTACTCACTCTCAGAGTATGGATGGTCACTTAAACCGATTTTAGACGCCATGTGCGCCTGGGGCGAGTGCCATATCGACCAGTCTGGAGAAGAGGTCATCTCATAACAATCACGGTCGTCCATAGAGGGCGACCGTTTTTTGTGTGGGGAAGTCGGGTACAGGGACAGAGACAAGGAGGGACTTAGGATGGACTTGAAAACTTTTTTGTTTACAGATGACGGCTCGATCCCGAATCATCCCGACTATCCGGCGCTTCTCTATCGTGGTGTCTTTGATGACCCGAGCGGGATGCAAGAAACGTTCGCTCATAATGAATGGACGAACAGTTGGGTGAACGGGGTGTTAGATTATCATCACTATCACAGCAACACGCATGAAGTGTTGGGCGTATTAAACGGCGAGGCGACCCTTCAACTCGGAGGAACGAATGGTGATCTCGTACGCGTCAGTGCAGGTGATGTCCTCGTCTTGCCGGCGGGAACAGGACATCGGCGCATCGAGGCGAGCAGAGACTTTCAAGTCGTCGGGGCATACCCGGACGGTCGTGACTATGACACGTTGACCGGGAAGACGGAAGAACGACCGGACAATATAAAGCGAATCGAACAAGTCGAGAAACCGACGTTCGACCCTGTCTTCGGGACGACGGGACCGTTACATGAAGCATGGACAAAGGAGGAAACGTTATGAATCAACGACTACCACATTCTTTATTACTCGCGGCATTGAAACAGAATGTCGTCGAATTGAAAGACGGACGGGAGATGCGCACACTCGGGCAAGGAACATGGCGTATGGGGGAAGAAAAGTCGAAGCATGACGCTGAGGTGGAAGCGCTTCGGACAGGACTCGACTGCGGACTTCATGTCATCGATACAGCCGAGATGTACGGGGAAGGGGAGTCGGAAAAGTTAGTCGGCGAAGCCATTCAAGATCGACGCGAAGATGTCTTCCTCGTCTCGAAAGTGTATCCATACAACGCTTACGGCGACAAACTCGTCAAAGCATGCGACGCGTCACTCGAACGACTCGGGACTGATTATCTCGACCTTTACTTACTCCATTGGCGAGGCGATGCCCCGCTCGAGGAGACGATTCAAGGAATGGAGCAGCTCAAGGCAGACGGCAAGATTCGGGCATGGGGTGTCTCGAACTTCGACGTTGAGGATATGAAAGAACTTCTCGCCTTACCTAACGGAGATAATTGTGCTGTCAACCAAGTGCTCTATCACCTTGGCAGTCGAGGGATCGAGTATGACCTGCTTCCATATCTAAAAGAGCAAGGCATCCCGGTCATGGCGTACGCACCGCTCGCCGAGGGAAGTGACGTGAAAAAAGACGTCTTCGAAAACGAGACGGTCAATCGGATCGCAGAGGCGTATAGTGCCTCGGTCGCACAAATTTTACTCGCCTGGACGGTTCGGAGCGGACATGTGATTGCCATCCCGAAAGCGGGGCAGGCCGAGCACGTCGAGGAGAATGCGGCAGCGCTCTTGCTCGATTTGAGTGAGGAAGATTTTGCGGCGCTCGATGAAGTATTCCCACCACCGACGACGAAACAACCGCTAGATGTCATTTAATAATGTGAACTGGACCAATCAAAGGTCCAGTTTTTCTTTTGCCGAAATCGATTGTCGCTTTCGTGTTGCGGGTAAATAAAGAAAGGACTTGCTTGTGTGGATGACATCGATACGACAAGGGAGCTGAAACCAGAATGGAACAGACGTATACCGCCGAAGAATTCAAAGACAAGATGTACACGAATTTAAAGGTACGACCAAGTGATTCCGTCATTTTGATGTGTTCCATCTTTATCGCATCCATTGGACTCAATATGAACTCCATTCCCATCATTATCGGGGCGATGTTAATCTCGCCACTGATGACACCAATCTTGAGTATCGGTCTAGCTTTGTCGCTTTATGACATGAAGTTATTGCGGGCAGGTGTTCGTTTACTGCTCGTCCAAGTTGCGGTCAGTCTCACCGTCGCGACCATCTATTTCGCCATCTCCCCAATCACCTATGCGAGTAATGAAATCATCGCCCGGACCGAACCGACGATTTGGGATGTCATCATCGCCTTCGCCGGGGGAACCGCCGGGATTATCGGGGCGCAAAAGAAAATGAGTAACAACATCGTCCCAGGTGTCGCCATCGCGACCGCCTTGATGCCCCCGCTCTGTACGGTCGGCTATTCGATTGCAACACGCAATCTCGACTACTTAATCGGGTCGAGCTACCTGTTCGTCATCAACTGTGCGTTCATCGCCATCGCCACGTTCATCGGTGTTAAGTTCATGGGCATCTCTCAAGTGTTGACGAAACAAGATGCGAACCATAAAAAAATCAATCGACTTCTCATCGGTTTATCTGTCCTCATCGTCGTTCCGAGTATCTTTTCGGCCGCAACGCTCGTTCAAGACAGCATTGTCCGGACGGGAATCAACAATTTCATCGAAGAAGAGTTCTCAGACGCCATCATTATCAGTCAGGACTATCAGGAAGATGACAATCTCCTTCTCGTGACGACGACAGGGAAACGGTTGACCGAAGAAGAACTTGCCGACATCGAATCGCGGCTGCCGGACTACGGGCTTCGCACCATCGAACTCTCCGTGACACAAGTGCCGGATCTGAATGGATTATCCGGCGAACAGGCAGCTCGCATTTTACAAGACTATCTCGAGAGTCGTCTCCAACAGTTTAACTTGTTCGACAGCCGTCAGATTGATTTAGAAGACTTGCCGTTTGAACTGCAGAACGAAATCAATCCAAACTAAAAGACCATCGATTTTTCGATGGTCAGGCTGTTGACGAACCAAATCGCATATGGCGATTTGGTTCGTCTTTTTTTATGTTCAACGAGCTTGAGTCGTTCTGTCCGACAAAAGATTGAAGAAATGTTATGTAGACAGTCCTTTCTGGCCAACAGGTTGGCCAGCTTCTTCAT